>CAJUJC010000001.1 GCA_910586805.1 uncultured Erysipelotrichales bacterium
CCTGAGGGAATAAAAGTCCCATAATAGGATAAGATAAAACAGCCATACCGACACATGAAGGAATTAAAATCATCATTGTTATGCGTATTCCAGATTTAATGTGTTCTCTTGTTTGTTGAATATCTTTTGTTGCCCAAGATGAGGATATAGCAGGAATGGAAGCTGTTGACATTGCAGAAGCTAAAGCAACAGGAACATTTTGTAAAACGATATATTCACCTGAATAAACACCAAATTGAATGACAGCATCTACATTACTTAATTGATGAAAATTCATAGCAAAGTAATAAATATACATATCAATAGTTGAAACAAGATTATAAATACAAGTTGCAATAATAATAGGTGTTACAATATTTAAAATCATTTTAAAAATATTTTTATAGGAATCTACATGAGGATCGGGATCATTTTTAACAATGAGTTGATTTTTACGACGTATAAACATAAATGCCATATAGCTCAAACCAATCAAAACACCTGCACCTGTACCTAAAGCACTACCAGTAGCACCATAACTTGCAAGTTGTGATCCACCAACACTTAAATAAGGTTGAATAAATAAATAAGCAGCACCAATAGAAACAATGGCATTAAATACCTGTTCTATAATCTGAGAAATAGATGTATAGATAGTTGTTTGATGGGCTTGGAAATATCCTCTAAATACACCCAAGAGTCCTGATAAGAAAATAGTTGGACATAAAATACGTAATGCCATAACTGCATTTTTTGTTACAATAAAAGGTGCAATAAAGAAAGTCACAATGGCAGCTCCACCACCAATAGCACATATGTATATAAATGAACATTTCAATATTTTTTCAACATTATTGTATTGGTTAACAGCTAATTTTTCTGAAATAAGTTTTGAAATAGCAGAAGGTATACTGTATGAAGAAATAAGTAATATTAATGCATAAATATTATATGCTGTTGAATAATAACCAATTCCTTCAGGTGTAATCATTGCAGTTAGTGGACTACGATATAAAACACCAATAACTCTAACCAATAATCCAGCGACTGCAAGAATAGAGGCTTGTTTGACAATAGAACTTGAACGACTCATAATAACCCCACTTTCTTTTACATATTATAGCAAATTTTACTCATTCATCCAATACTTGTTCACCATTGATATTCATATTTATATAAATAATGATAAAAAAACAAGAGAAACCATAAATATTTTAACAACCAAGACTTCTCACTTGTCTACACTTATGATATAATATTTTGGAAATAGATAAGGTTTGGAGGATAAAAATGAACGAAAGTAGAATTTGTATTGCATTGGATTTTCAAACAAAAGCTGATGTTCAAGCTTTTTTAGAAAAATTTGGTGATGAAAAACTTTATGTCAAAGTAGGTATGGAATTGTTCTATGGTGAAGGAATTGAAATGGTGAAAATGATTAAGGAAATGGGACATAAAATTTTCTTAGATCTCAAGTTACATGATATTCCTAATACTGTTAAAAGTGCTATGAAACAATTGGCAAAATTAGATGTGGATATCGTAAATGTACATGCTTCAGGTAGTGTTGCAATGATGAAAGCAGCAATTGAAGGTTTAGAAGAAGGTAAGACACAAGAGAAAAGACCTTTATGTATCGCAGTAACTTGTTTAACTTCTTTGGATCAAGAAGTACTAGATAATGAATTATTAATTCATGACCCTTTACCAGAAGTTGTATTAAAATGGGCTGAAAATGCGAAGGAAGCAGGATTAGATGGTGTTGTATGCTCACCATTAGAATCAAAAATCATTCATGATAAATTAGGATTAGATTTTTTAACTGTCACACCAGGTATTCGTTTAGCAACTGATAGTGTCAATGATCAAAAACGTGTAACAACACCTGAAATGGCAAGAGAATTAACTTCTAGTTATATTGTTGTAGGTAGAACAATTACTGGTGCTAAAGATCCTTTAGCGACTTATAAAGAAGTTTATAAACAATTTCAGGGATAAACATAAATAATTGGGGAAAATATAGTATATCAATACTTTTCCCAGTGGATAAAATAACTATTCATAATAATCATTAATTTAAGGAGAAAAGAGAAGATGGAAAAACAAATAGCAAAAGATTTATTGGATATCAAGGCAGTGTTTTTAAGACCAAACGAGCCATTTACTTGGGCTTCAGGAATCAAATCACCAATTTATTGTGATAATCGTTTAACATTATCTTATCCAACAGTGAGAAAACATGTTGAAGAAGGATTGGCTAAAATCATTAAAGAAAATTATCCTGATGTAGAGTGTTTAATGGGAACTGCAACTGCTGGAATTGCTCATGCTGCTTTAGCTGCTGATATTTTAGATATTCCTATGGGATATGTAAGAGGTGGGGCAAAATCTCATGGTAGAAATAATCAAATTGAAGGTTTGGTTAAACCAGGTATGAAAGTTGTTGTTGTAGAAGATTTGATTTCTACTGGAGGTTCTTCATTAGAATGTGTTGATGCATTAAGAGAAGCTGGTTGTGAAGTTTTAGGAATGGTAGCTATTTTTACATATCAGTTGAAGAAAGCGACAGTTAATTTTGAAAATAAAAATTGTTGTTTCCACACTTTAACAAATTATGATACTTTAGTTGGTGTTGCTGTGGACAATGATTATATATCAGCAAATGATTTAGAAAAATTAAAAGCTTGGAAAGTTAATCCAAGTGATGAATCATGGATGAATAGATAAAATAAAAAGAGTTGTTTATTTATGACAAGCAACTCTTTTTTAAGAGATGTTATGATTATTTCAATTTATTAAATAAATATTATATATGAAATTGGATAAACACATAAGTTTTTCATTAAAATATAAGTAGATATTTTTTATTGCATTACTAAATATTATGATGTAAAATGACATAGATAATTATATTGGAGATAGAAATGATGAGTGAATCGAGATTTTTTAAGTTGAATAATTTTAAAATAATGTTGCTTTCATTTGTAGCGACAGTACCACTTTTTTTTAAATTAAGAATTAACTCTTTAAGAGAGATTTGTCAATTCTTAGATATTGTATATGATAAGGAATTATTGAAAAATTTATCATATAAATTGAAAATACTCATTGGTGATTTTTTAATGTCATTTGAGGGACAGTCTATTTCTTTTTTTTGTATGTTTATTATCTTCATGATAATACTTTATAAATACTATCATATAAAAGAAAAAAAGATTGAATTTTGTATACTTGTTCCATCATTAATGTTCTCGTTTTTTGAGGTTTTTGGAAAGTCATTTCAAGAAACAAATAGTTGGAATTTAATTTTTGAAAATTATAGAACAATATTGAAAGGTATATTTTTATATATTGGTTATGCAGTTCTTTTTTATGTATGTATTTATTTTATTTTTTATTGTCTAAAAAAAACAAATATATTTAAAGAAAAGAAATTAGAAAAATCATGGTTTACTAATAATAAAAAATCTTTTCTTATAGTTTTGGGTATAATATTATTATGTTGGTCACCATCATTGATAGGAAATTTTCCTGGAATTACAAATTATGATTTTTTTGATATGATTAATAGTTTTTATGGGAAAGAAACATATAGTTTAAGAGCAGTAACTCTTATCGATCCATCAGTGACATTAAATAACAATAATCCAGTTTTACAAACATTGATGGCAGTGACAGCAATAAAAATTGGAACCTTTTTAGGAATGCCTTGGTTAGGATTAGCCCTCTTTTGTTACACACAATCTTTGATATTTGCATCTGTTTTATCATATGTTATATATTTTTTAGCAAAGATGGGTGTCCATCAAAAATTAAGAATGAGCTTACTGATTATTTTTGCAATAATGCCTGCTAATGCAAATTATGCAATGACAACTTTAAAAGATATTAATTTTTCATTTGTTTTTGTGTTATATTTGTTAAATGTAATTGAGATTGTTAGAACACCTGATGCCTTTTTTTCAAATAGAAAAAAATTGATGTGTTTTGCGGGAATGAATTTATTGTTGATGTTATTGAGAAATAATGGTTCTTATATTTTGATACCAACAGATATTGTCTTATTAATAAAATATCGTCAATATTGGAAACAAATATTTTCATCAATGCTTATTCCTGCCTTTATTTTTACAGTTCTTATTTCAAATGTTTTGTATCCTGTTTTAAAAATTGCACCAGGAAGTAAACGTGAAATGTACTCAGTGCCTTTTCAGCAAACTGCACGACTTATTAAAGAACATGGCAATGAGATACCTTTAGAAGATAGAAAGGTTATAGATAAAATATTGAATTATAACACTATTGCAGAAAGATACGAACCAGAATTATCTGATAAGGTTAAAGCAACTTATAAGAAAGATTCCACTCCTGAAGAAATGAGTGAATATTTAAAAGTTTGGGCGAAGTGGTTATTTATTCATCCAGAGATTTATTTTCAAGCAACGATGAATAATTGTTATGGATATTTTTATCCAGAGGCTAAAAGTTGGATTGCATATACTGAGATAACACCACCAGGGAGAGAATATGGCTTAAAAAGTCCAAAAATTTTAAGTCCAATTAGAAATTTTGTTAATGCAATACCTGAAATTGTAAGAGAAGTTCCAGTTTTAGGATTAATTGAAAGTATTGGATTTTATACATGGCTATTGATTTTAAGTATAGCATATCTTGTATATATAGAAAAAAAAGAATATATTATAATGTATACTTCTCTTATTGTTTTATTATTAACATGTATGTTATCACCAGCTAATACAATGATGAGATATATATATCCAATGATTTTATGTGTTCCAATTTTAGTTTGTTATATTTTGCATATGCAAAATGAAAAGGAAGTGAAATGAGATGTCAAAAATTTTAGTGATCATACCATGCTATAATGAGCGTGAAAGTATTATTAGAGTTATAAAAGATATTAAAGGTTTAAAAGAAAATATTGATTATGTTGTTATTAATGATTGTTCAACAGATGATACAAAAGATATATTAATAAGAGAAAATATAAATTATTTAGATCTTCCTGTTAATCTAGGTATAGGAGGGGCAGTACAATTAGGATATAAATATGCTATGTTACATGATTATGATATAGCAATACAAATTGATGGTGATGGACAGCATGATACACATTATATTATGGATCTTATTCAGCCAATTCTTAATGGGGAATATGATGCAACTATTGGATCACGTTTTATTGAAAAAAAAGGATTTCAATCCTCTGCTTTAAGAAGATTAGGAATATATATTTTAAGTGTTTGTATATCATTGCTTTATAGAAGTAAAATTTATGATGTTACAAGTGGATTTAGAGCTGTCAATAAGGAATTAATTTGTATTTATGCACATGATTATGCTCAAGACTATCCTGAACCAGAAGCACTTGTTACAGCTATTCTTAATAAGAAAAATATTAAAGAAGTTCCTGTACAAATGAGAGAAAGACAAGGTGGTCAAAGTTCTATACATAGTTTTAAATCGATATATTATATGTTAAAGGTATCTTTAGCAATTATTTTTAGAAGGGTTACAATAAGAAGGGTGAAATAATATGAATAGAACTTTACAAATTGCAATGATTATTGCTATGATATTTTATTTCTTTTGTTTGTATGGATTGTTAAAGAGGAATAAAGTAACTTTAAAATACAGTTTACTATGGTTATTTACAGGTGTTATTATGTTGATAATCACACTCTTTCCAAAATTATTAGAAATTCCTTTACAGTGGGTAGGTGTTATAGAGTTTACCAATGGTTTATTTGCATTGATTTTATTTTTCTTAATTATTATTGTGATGTCATTAACCACAATTATATCTGATATGAGCGAAAAACATAGAGTGATGGTACAGAAAATGTCCTTATACGAATATAGATTAAGAAAAATAGAAAACAAGGAGGAAAAAATAAAATGAAAATGACATTATTGTGTTTATTAAATACAGCTTTAATGGTAACTGGGCAAATATTATTTAAGGTGGGAAGTCAAGGAAAGGAATTATCAAGCATAGTTGATATGATAAAGCTTATGTTTTCTCCAATTGTTTTGTTTGCATTATGTTTATATGCTGGAACAACTATGTTATGGTTATATATATTAAGTAAAGTAGATATTAGCTTTGCATACCCAATACAAGCTCTAGCTTTTCCAGTTGTTATGATTGTTTCTGCATTTATATTTCATGAACAAATACCTACAATGAGATGGATAGGCGTTGCTGTTATTTTTGTAGGGGTTTTATTAGTTGTACAAAAATAATATATTCTCATTGCTTTTTTCTATTGTATTAGTAGAATAAAGAAAATAATAGGTATTTTTGGAGGATAATTTATGTTAAAAAGTATAAAGTATGTGTTACATGAGAATTTTACAAACTTGTTTAGGATATATTCTATTTCTAAGTATGAATTATTAGGGGATATGCGTGATTCTAAACTTGGATTATTTTGGAATTTTGCGCATCCATTTATTCAAGTTCTTACATATTGGTTTGCATTTGGATTGGTTTTTAATAAAAAGGATGTAACAATGTATAATACAACAGTTCCTTACATTTTTTGGATGTTAGGTGGTATGGTTGTGTGGTTTTTAATTTCGCCATGTATTACAAATGGATGTAATGCTGTTTTTTCTAAAATTAATGTTATTACAAAGATGAAATTTCCAGTAAGTATTTTACCTGCAACTGTTGTTTTAAAGGAATTATTTAATCATCTTTGTTTAATGATTATATTGCTTGTTATATTTTTGTTTGGTGGATATCATCCAACTCTTCATTGGCTAGAGTTATTTTACTATTTAATATGTGCTATTATTTTTTCAGTTTCTTTGTCTATGACAACATCAGTATTAAATATGTTGGCTAGAGATACAAGAAAATTAGTATTAGCATTAATGCGTTTGTTATTATATTTAACACCAATTTTATGGAGTATGGATCAATTAAGTCATGCACCAAAGTTTATTATTTTTATAATGAAAGCCAATCCTATATACTATATAGTACAGGGATATAGAGATTGTTTCTTCTATCATAAGGGATTAATATTTTATTCAAATTCTATGATAGCATTTTGGGCTATCACTCTTGTATTATTTGTATTTGGTAGTTGCATGATGTATAAATTTAAACATAAGTTTATTGATTTAATTTAGAGGTGATATTATGAGTCAAGAATATGCAATTGAGTTTAAGCATGTATCTAAAATATATACTTTAAAAACAAAGAATAAAGAACAATCAAACAAAAGATTTTATGCTCTTAAAGATATTAATTTTCAAATACCAAAAGGTGAAGTTGTTGGAATTTTAGGTACTAATGGTTCAGGCAAATCAACAATGTCAGTTATATTAGCAGGAATTAGTGAAGTTGATGAAGGAGAAATGATTGTTAATGGTGAACAAGCATTAATTGCAATCAATACGGGGCTGAATCAACAATTGACAGGATTAGAGAATATCGAGTTAAAGGGTGCTTTATTGGGACTTACAAAGAAAAGAGTCAAAGAAATTACTGAAGGTGTTATTGAATTTGCTGAAATTGGGGATTTCTTGTATCAGCCTGTTAAAAAATATTCAAGTGGGATGAAGTCGAGATTAGGTTTTTCAATTAATTTGTGTCTTGACCCTGATATACTTATTGTTGATGAAGCTTTATCTGTAGGAGATAAAGGTTTTGCACAAAAATGTATTAATAAGATGAAAGAGTTAAAAGAACAAGGAAAGACAATTGTTTTTATTTCACATTCTTTACCACAAGTAAGAGATTTTTGTGATACTGCCCTTTGGATTGAAGGTGGTATGTTAAAAGAATATGGTGAAGTGAATAAAGTATGTGATAATTATGCTCAGTATGTGGACTATTATAACGCATTAGATAATGCAGGCAAGAAAAAAGAACGTGATGGCAAATTTGAAAAAAGAGTTATCAAAGGAAAAGTTAAAAAATCTTTCTTTGATAGGATATTTAGATAAGGAGGGAAAACAATGAGGAAAGTATTGACTTATGGAACATTTGATTTGTTTCATATAGGACATTTAAATCTTTTAAGACGTGCCAAGGAATTAGGAGATTATTTAGTAGTTGCTGTATCAAGTGATACATTTAACGCAATCAAAGGAAAGAAATGTGCTATTCCAGATTATGAAAGAATGGCTATTGTAGAAGCAATAAAATATGTTGATGAAGTTATTCCTGAAAATTCATGGGATCAAAAGATTAGTGATGTTAAAGAACATGACATTGATATATTTGTGATGGGAAATGATTGGACAGGCAAGTTTGATTTTTTAAATGATTATTGTGAAGTTATATATCTTCCTAGAACTGATGGTATTAGTACGACACAAATAAAGAAAGAATTGAAATTAAAGTAAAAAAGTATTTCTAAAGTGAGGTAATGGTATGAATAATCAAATAAAAGTTTCAGTTATTGTCCCGATTTATAATGTTGAAAAGTATTTAGAAAGATGTGTGGAGAGTTTAGTTCACCAAACATTAGAAGAAATTGAAATTATTCTTGTGAACGATGGCTCACCTGACCATTCACAAGAGATTATTGATAAATATGCTGCAATGTATCCACAAAAGGTTGTTGCTTTATTAAAGGAGAATGGTGGATTATCTGACGCAAGAAATTATGGACTTCTATATGCAAAAGGAGAATATATTTCTTTTATTGATAGTGATGATTATGTAGATAAAACATTTTTAGAAAAAATGTATAATCAGGCAATTTCAACGGACTCTGAAATTGTTGTATGTGGATATTATGGAGTTAATGAGATTACAAGCACATATAGATGGATGCAAAAAGGAAACATGGACTTATATAACACAAATTTAAAAGAAAACCCAACTTTGATACATCAAAATTCACCTTATGCATGGAATAAAATTTATCATCATTCTTTATTTGAAAGAACAGGTATTATATTTCCAAAAGGATGGATTTGGGAAGATATTCCAACAATTTATCCATTAATGGCTTGTGCTAAGAAAATATCAAAAGTTAATGAGCCACTTATTTATTATATTTTAAAAAGAGAGGGATCAATTACAGGAACTTATTCAAGAAAAATGCTTCAGTTATTTCAATCATTAGAGCTTTTAAATCAACGTTATCAGGAATTGGATCTCTTTGAAGAATTTTATGATGAATTGCTTTTTATAAATATGCGTCACATTATCTTTAGGTTTAAAGAATTTATAAAATATCGTGATTTTAAAATGAAATTTAGTTTTGTAAAAAGAGGTTTTGCACATTTAAATACATATTTCCCTGATTGGAAACATAATGGTTATTATTTTACATATTATGATGTAAACAAGCCATTTAAACAAAAGAGAATGAAGTCTAAATTATATTGGGAATATTTTATTATCGTTCCTAATTTTATTCATAAATTTTTTGGAAAAATGACTCGTATTTTTAGAAAAGTAAAAAAATTTTTGAGTCATAATAATATAATTAAATATACATATGCTTATCATTTAAAACATAGCTCAGTTCAGGATAACGTTGTTCTTTTTGAATCATTTCATGGTACTACATTGTCAGATTCTCCATTTTATATGATGAAAGAACTTATAGAATCTCATAAAAATATGAAGATTTATTTTACTACACAGCATTATCAAGAACACAAGGAACTTATAGATAAATATGGATTTAAAGTTGAATTGGTTAAATTAAATTCAAGAAAATATGTAAAAGTATTAGCTACAGCCAAGTATTTAGTAAATAATGTTTCTTTCCCTCCTTATTTTGTAAGAAGAAAAGAGCAAAAATATATGAACACATGGCATGGAACTCCATTAAAAACGTTAGGAAAGAAAATGGTTCAAGGTATTGAAGATATGAGTAATATGCAAAGAAATTTTTTGCACTGTACAGATCTTTTATATCCTAATGATTTTACTATGGTACATATGATGGAGGACTATAATTTATTTGAATTGTATACAGGTAATGTAATTGTGAATGGTTACCCAAGAAATTCAATTTTTATGGATAGTAAAAAAGCATTAGATGTACGTAAACAATTTGATTTAACAGACAAAGAAGTTTTTGCATATATGCCTACATGGAGAGGAACGCAAAGTAATGTTGCTATCAATGAGAAATATGCAAAAGGATTAAAAATCATTTTAGAACAAATAGACAATCATTTAACAAATAATCAGGTGTTTTATGTGAATTTACACTCACTAGTAAAAGATGCTATTCCAATAAGTGGGTACAAACATATTTTACCATTCCCCAATATTGATAATTATGAATTTTTGAACTGTGTTGATGTACTAATATCTGATTATTCAAGTGTATTTTTTGATTTTTCTATTACTAAAAAACCTATTGTTCTTTTTATGTATGATTATAATGATTATATGAGTGATAGGGGAACATATTTTGATGTACGAACATTACCTTTTGAAAAAATATATAATTTAGATGATATGTTGTTGTATTTAAAGAAAGAAAACAAACTTGAGAATTATCATGAGGGAATAAACGATTATTATAATCAGTTTATTCAATATGATACAAAAGAATCCGTTCAATTATTAAATCAGTATTTTTTTGATGAAGTAAAAAATCAAATTCAGATTTATGATTATTCTTTTAATAAAGAAGTAGAACATACATTATACATTGCACCTAAAATAACTGATAGGAAAAATCTTTCTCAATTAAAAGAAGTATATAATTTGAATTCTCCAATCGCTTTGTTTATGAAGGGACAGTTTAATTATTTGTTGAGAGATGAATTATTAAAAGAGTATAATAATAATGTAAGTTATATTGTTGTTAAACAAAGTATAGCATATACATTTTTTGAAAGAATAAAATTATTTTTATCAAAATTTTTACCTTTTTTAAATGTTTCTCAATTAAGGTGTAGAGCTTTTCAAAATTTATTACCAAATATTATAATCAAAGATATATATTATACAAGCAATCCATCTCGATTTCTTGAAAGAATATATAAAGCCTATAATAGTAAGAAGGTAAATAAATAAAATATGGATATAGATTTATGGAATAATAGAATTAACATAGGAGTGAATAAAATGAAAGATATAACATTAGTTGTTATGGCGGCAGGAATAGGAAGTCGATTTGGTGGAGGAATTAAACAACTAGAACCAATGGGACCAAGTGGAGAAATTATCATGGACTATTCTATTCATGATGCTTTAGATGCAGGATTTAATAAAGTTGTTTTTGTCATTAGAAAAGACTTAGAAAAGGATTTTGATGAAATTATTGGACAAAGAATCAAAAAGAAAGTCAAAGTAGAATATGCGTTTCAAGAAGTTGATAATATCCCTGATGAGTATAAAGAAAGATTTAAACAAAGAACAAAACCATGGGGGACAGGACAAGCCATCCTTGCTTGTAAAAATATAGTCAATGAATCATTCCTTGTTATTAATGCTGATGACTATTATGGAAAACAAGCATATGTAGAAGCATATAGTTATTTAACTCAAAATCATGAAGATAAAACATTACCATTATGTATGGTAGGATTTATCTTAAAGAATACATTAAGTGATAATGGTGGAGTCACAAGAGGAGTATGCAAAGCTGAAAATGGAAAGTTGGTAGACATAGTAGAAACACATAATATTGAACATATTGATGGAAAAGCAATAACTGAAGGAAAAGAAATAGATTTAGAATCAGTTGTATCAATGAACATGTGGGGAATAGGACCAGCGATTTTTGAAATTCTAGAAAAAGGATTTAATGAATTTTTAGCTACAACATCAAAAGAAGATTTAAAGAGAGAATATTTACTACCAACAATTATAGGAGATTTACTCAATGAAAATAAGGTAGAAGTAGATGTCTTAAAATCAAATGATGAATGGTTTGGAGTTACATATAAAGAAGATAAAGAATCAGTAAAACAAAGTATACAATTATTAGTAGACCAAGGGATATATCCTAATAAATTATAAATCTTACATTTGTAAGATTTTTTTCTTAAGTTTTTTAAAGATTATATATGGAGGGAATTTTAATGATAAATAATATACTATTCAGTTTAGTTTTTATAGTTGCAGATGTGTATATACTTGATTATTTCTTTAGTCAGATATACGATAAAAAACAATTCTATAATAAATGGTATTTAACATTTATAGTTGTGGTTTCAGCACTTATCTTATATGCTTCATCTTACTATGCATTTATGTATTTTCTTCTAGTGTTTGTAGAAGTCTTTTTGATAATACTAGGATTAAAGGAATCAAGGACGTTGATTTCTAAAGCAGTGATGTTTATTTTTGTAAAGATTATTGTTGAACTTTTATGTATATTATTATTTGAATGGCTTTTTGAAATACCATTTACTCTTTTATATTCGTTTGACATTATTCATCCAGTGAAATTGCTTTGGACTTTTACAGTCAAATATATTGATTGTATCATATTGTTATATATTTTAAAAATTAAATGTAATCAAAATATTACTTTAAGGTATTTTAAAATAGGTGCAATTATTATATCAGTAATATATTCAATATGTATTGTTTATAACATATATAGTTTAATATTTTTAAAAGGTATGATGAAACCATTTATATTTACTTTAATTGTATATAATATTCTCTTGATAGTATTTGATAGATATTATGTAAAACATGAGAAGATAGCAATAGAGTATGCCTTGAGTAAACAGGAGTTTGAATACAATCAAAAGATAATGATTGAACAGGAAGAATTTAGAAGAATGAAACATGATATGAGCAATCAGATTATATCTTTATCAGGATATGTTATACAAGGAAAGATGGAAGATGCAATGGGTCATATCAAGAAACTTATACCTCATGTCATATTAACAGAAAGTGCAATACATATTGGAGAATATGCAATTGATATGTTGATAGATACAAAGTTTGAAAAAGCAAAAAGAATGGGAATAGAAGTTGTAGAGGAATATGGAATCATTGGATTAGGAAGAGTGAGTGTAAAGGATTTAGTAACAATGATTGGATGTGCATTAGATAATGCAATAGAAGCTTTAGAAAAGATAGACGATAATGAAAAAAGAGTATTGACATTCAATATAAAAAGTAATCGTTCATATCTTATAATAAGTGTAGGAAATAGTATAAAAGATGGAGAAGATGTAGATTTAGAAAAAACAAGTAAGGTTGAAGATTGTGAGGATCATGGAATAGGAGTTAGAGAGATAAAGAGACTTGCAAAGTTATATGATGGTGATGCTTATTATATTATTAGTAATAATTTTGTTCAACTTTATATAGTTTTAGTGTATCAATTACCCTAAAAATAAAAGTTATTGCAAAAAGCAATAACCATTTTACCTAAAGCAAAAAACTATATGTATACTATGTTATAGAGAGGTGATATATATGAGTATAGGTTCTAGATTAAAAGAATTGAGAAAAGAAAAAAAATTAACACAAAAAGTTGTTGCAGAAGCATTAGATATTTCAAAACCTGTATTATCGCAATATGAATCAGATCAAAGAGTACCTTCAGTAGGAAGGTTAATTAGTTTGGCTCGTTTTTATCAAACATCAATTGATTATATTTGCGAAAATGTGGATACCAAAGAGATAAATATAAAAAACGTAAAGGAATAGTAAAAAAGTAATATCTCATATTCATAATGAAAATAGATATTACTTTTTTGGTTAATCTTCAAGTTGATTAGCACTGAAGCTATAAGTGACGTCACAAGAATTGCTTGGTTCAAGGCTACTTGAAGTAACTCCAGAGTAGTATACTGTATTATTAGATACATCTCGTTCATTTGCCCAAGTAGGAGTTGAATTCAATCTAACAGTATTGGACTTTTGATTTTTGGAAGAATCAACAAGTGCTGCATAATTTCCCAAAGCTGCTTCTGTACGAATTTTTTTGAATGTTGCATAATTAACAACAGTAGAATAATCTGTTTTACGACTACCAAGTGTTAAATTATATTTTACATTCCCCCATGCAGGAATATCTTTTATAGTTACAGTTTGATAGTTCTTTCCATCTACAACAGATGCAGCATATACTGTAGTTAGTAATCCGCCCAATAACATAAAACTAACTCCAAATGCATAAACTCTTTTATTCAATTTCATGTTTGCTCACCTCCTTTCGGTGAAAAAGATATAGGAGAAAGGAGGTGATTTCCAAAATGTGGTTAAATTCGACATAAAATTGCATAAATTTTGCAATACAAAACTGTAAAAAAATTATATACTATGTAAGTACAATAAATAATAAGAAAATATTGTACAAGTATCTGTTATTCTATCTAAAAAAAGAATAAAAACCAAACTAAAGAGAGGGGAGCAGAATATGAGGATTTTAGTAGCAGATGACAACAAAATTGAAGCAAATGAGGTGGCAAGTAGAATTGAAGAATTAAGAATGAAAAATATCAAACATTCCATTACTGTTTGTGTTGATGAGAAGCAATTAAGATATGATGTAAAAATTAATACATATGATATTGCATTTTTAGACATTGAAATTGGTAAAACAAATGGAATTAGTATCGCAGAAAAATTATTGAAAAAGAACCCAAAATGTATAATTATTTTTATATCTAGTTATCCAAGTTATATAACTGATGCATTAGAATTAGATATATTTCAATTTATTTGTAAAGAAAAATTAAAAGAAAAGTTTGATAGAGTCTATTATAGGGCTGTAAAAGAATATCAAAAAAGATATGCGATTTGTGAATTTAACACTACAAAAGGAAAGAGAACATTTATACCATATGATATTATATCTGTAGAAACATTTTATAATAATCTCAGAATTAAAACTATTCAAGGATCACATTATAGTAACATTAAAAATATTAAATTTATTAGGGAAAGTTTAGAACCATTTGATTTTATATTGATTCATCAAAGTCAATTTATAAATTTAAACCATGTTCAAAAAGTATCAAGACACACAGTTGTTATGAAAAATGGTCAAGAATATCCATTAGTAGATAGTAGAAGAAAACAAGTTACACAATCTTTTGCTGAATTTTTAATTAGAGTGAAGTTCAATGATAAGTAATATAATATTCAGTTTAATTTTTATAATTGCAGATGTGTATATACTTGATTATTTCTTTAGTCAGATATACGATAAAAAACAATTCTATAATAAATGGTATTTAACATTTATAGTTGTGGTTTCAGCACTTATCTTATATGCTTCATCTTACTATGCATTTATGTATTTTCTTCTAGTGTTTGTAGAAGTCTTTTTGATAATACTAGGATTAAAGGAATCAAGGACGTTGATTTCTAAAGCAGTGATGTTTATTTTTGTAAAGATTATTGTTGAACTTTTATGTATATTATTATTTGAATGGCTTTTTGAAATACCATTTACTCTTTTATATTCGTTTGACATTATTCATCCAGTGAAATTGCTTTGGACTTTTACAGTCAAATATATTGATTGTATCATATTGTTATATATTTTAAAAATTAAATGTAATCAAAATATTACTTTAAGGTATTTTAAAATAGGTGCAATTATTATATCAGTAATATATTCAATATGTATTGTTTATAACATATATAGTTTAATATTTTTAAAAGGTATGATGAAACCATTTATATTTACTTTAATTGTATATAATATTCTCTTGATAGTATTTGATAGATATTATGTAAAACATGAGAAGATAGCAATAGAGTATGCCTTGAGTAAACAGGAGTTTGAATACAATCAAAAGATAATGATTGAACAGGAAGAATTTAGAAGAATGAAACATGATATGAGCAATCAGATTATATCTTTATCAGGATATGTTATACAAGGAAAGATGGAAGATGCAATGGGTCATATCAAGAAACTTATACCTCATGTCATATTAACAGAAAGTGCAATACATATTGGAGAATATGCAATTGATATGTTGATAGATACAAAGTTTGAAAAAGCAAAAAGAATGGGAATAGAAGTTGTAGAGGAATATGGAATCATTGGATTAGGAAGAGTGAGTGTAAAGGATTTAGTAACAATGATTGGATGTGCATTAGATAATGCAATAGAAGCTTTAGAAAAGATAGACGATAATGAAAAAAGAGTATTGACATTCAATATAAAAAGTAATCGTTCATATCTTATAATAAGTGTAGGAAATAGTATAAAAGATGGAGAAGATGTAGATTTAGAAAAAACAAGTAAGGTTGAAGATTGTGAGGATCATGGAATAGGAGTTAGAGAGATAAAGAGACTTGCAAAGTCATATGAAGGAGGAGCCTATTATACTATTGATAAAGATTTTGTGAGTTTACGAATTCTGCTTTTAGCAGTAGATAAATAATACAGTTATATACTAGGTGTTTTATTTATTACAAAAATTATTATACATTAAAGAAGTGTTTGATGCGTATTGATATTGGTAACCTAACATAATAGGGGTTATCATAAATTCAAGTTCTATTTTAACTTGGGGTGTTTTGCACCCCAAGTTTTTTAATAAACATTGAGAAATTGATAATATTTTCATTATTGGTATCATTTGATAGTATTTAAAGAACTCGTTTGATTTAATTGAAAAATAGAATAAATGAA
Organism: uncultured Erysipelotrichales bacterium; assembly: GCA_910586805.1. Classification (GTDB taxonomy): domain Bacteria; phylum Bacillota_I; class Bacilli_A; order Erysipelotrichales; family Coprobacillaceae; genus MGBC140090. Next base: position 16,564 of record CAJUJC010000001.1, read on the forward strand.
ATGTAAATCTCTTTGTTTTGAATTAAAAAATTAATAATAAAATTATATGTGAGAATATCATTGTTTATACTATTATTTGTAAGTGAATTATATTAGGAGATTCTTTTTTTTGAAAAACAACTTTGTTTAAAATTTAAAGAAAAAAGACAGACTTTACTGAAATTTTAAAGAGTGGGGTCTGTCTTACAAATATTTATTATTCTACTGTCACTGATTTGGCTAAATTACGAGGTTTATCGACATCACAATCTTTGATACAAGCTGTATAATAAGCAACCAACTGTAAAGGGATAGCGACTAGAATGGATTGTAAAGTTGGAGAAACATTTGGTAAATAATATGTGTTTTCAACATTTTTAACTTCTTCATCATGTGTAGTAAAGAGAATAACTCTTGCTCCTCTGGCAATTGTTTCTTGAATATTACTCATTGTTTTTGCAGCAATATGAGGTTGTGTTGCAACTGCTATAACAACTGAATTTTCTTCAATTAAAGCAATAGGTCCATGTTTTAATTCACCAGCAACATAAGCATCAGCATGCACATAAGACACCTCTTTAAGTTTTAATGCTCCTTCTAGAACACTGACATAATCTAAACTTCTACCAATAAAATAGGCATCATGAAGATTTTCTAACATCTTAGCATATTTTTCAAAAATATGATGATCATTTAAAATATTTTTAACATATTGAGGAATTGTATTGAGTTGATGAATGAGCTGATGATCAATGTCCTTTCCTAATTTTTGAGCTACATAGTAAGCGAGTAATATTAATAAAATCAGTTGTGTTGTATAGGCTTTTGTTGATGCAACAGCAATCTCTGGACCTGCACATGTATATAAAGTATAGTGAGCATCTCTTGAGATTGTACTTCCTAAAACATTTGTGATTGCAATTGTTGTTGCTTGTTTTTCTTTTGCTAATCTTAAAGCGGCTAAAGTATCAGCAGTTTCACCAGATTGTGAAACAAAAATAGTTAAAGTATGCTCATCAATAAGTGGATCGTTATATCTAAATTCACTTGCAACCATTGTATTTACAGGTAATTTTGTTGATTTTTCAAGAACCTGAGAACCACATAATGATGCATGATAAGCTGTTCCACAAGCAACATAATAAACTTTATTATAGTTAGTGAAATCAATATTTTGTAGTTCATCAAGAACAATTGTTTTACCAATAATGCGTCCTCTTAGTGTTTCTTGAATAGCATGTGGTTGTTCATGAATTTCTTTTAACATAAAAGTATCATATCCATCTTTTTGTGCTGCTTCTACATCATATGGAATTGTGATGAGTTCTTTAGTTATAGGATCTCCATCATGATTGTAAAATTCAATATGATCTTTTTCTAAAATAGCTATTTCATAATCATCTAAAAAATAAACATCTTTTGTATATTCCAATAAAGCTGGTATATCACTTGTAGCCACATAAGCATCTTGGGCTTTCCCAATAATTAAAGGATTGTCTTTTTTTGCTACAATAATTTTATGAGGTTCTCGTGTTGAGACAATACATATGGCATAACTACCTTTAATTTTTTTTAAAACTTTTTTTGTTGCTTCAAAGAGATTGTCATCATAATTATCATCTAATAAATGAACAACAACTTCACTATCTGTTTCAGATTGAAATCGATATCCTTTCTTAATTAATTCTGCTTTTAATTCACGATAATTTTCAATAATTCCATTATGAACCAAAGAGATGGTTTCATCATCATTTGTATGAGGATGAGAATTCAAATTTGAAGGAACACCATGAGTTGCCCATCTTGTATGACCAATACCTATATGTCCTTCCATGTAATAATCTTGAAGTTTATTCTCAAGATTTTTTAATTTACCTTTACATTTAATGGTTTTTAAACCATCATTTTCAAGAATTGTTACACCTGCACTATCATATCCTCGATATTCAAGTTTAGATAATCCTTGCATTAAAAAGGGTAAAGCTAATCCATTACCACAATAAGCTGTAATTCCACACATAAAAACATACCTCCATTAAATTTTTTTGTTATTGAATGAAGTTATGCCTGATGATATTTGTTTAATGATTGCTCATTATTTTTGCTCATCGTTTAGGTAGCATCATACCTCCAAATCATCCGCCGAATCTTTCGATAAATTTGGTCCTCGTCAACTCATAAAGAGTCCTGGCGCTATATATTTCATCCTTCTTCAATAACGTAAATCATTATACACGAATCTTATTTTTATAGTTTTCATATTTTGAAATAAGAAAATAGTATATAACTATTTTATGTTTTAGTAAGAATAATTGTGATTTTTAATATTTGCAAATAATGTGTCAGCAAATTAAGATTTTTAATAAGGATATAGAAAATTTGCTTGAAAAAATAGTTTAATTCTGTTTATTGTGTTATAGCTTATTTAAAAAGGAAGAATCATAATTTCTTCCTTTTTAAGAAAATATACCGTTTGCACTACATGTAAGTGTAACTGATGGATATGTTGTTTGAAGTAATTTGCCATTATAATAATGATTCATGGTTGCTTTCCCAATTGCCTTATTTCCTGACTTTGAGGCACTTTTAGAACTTACTTTCCAAGCACTCACAGATGCTGTTGCGTTAACTGTAGCGTTTGTACATGTTGATGAAGTACCTGTGTATTGAAAAGTTCCAGTTACACTTACTGTATAAAGAACATTTCCAGACGAATCTTTATATTTGTTTGTTTTGGTTCTAGTTGCAGTGGTTGTTGAAAATATTGAAAAATGAGGAATTTCTATTGTTGTTTCTACATAGATACCATTTCCTAGATATTCTACAGTCCTACTTTCTAATGTGTTTTCTAATGCAAAAGTATTAACAGGTGTCAATATAAATAATAGTAAAAATAAAACAGTTAAAATTTTTTTCATTTATTTGTCCTCATCTTTCTTTATTCTATTGTTGTTTCAACTTGAACAGGCTGATGTTGTCTAAATTCATCATACAATTGATTTAATCTCCACATTTCAAGTAAACTTACTGATATAATACATATGACAATAATAATGAATAGCCAGTGTATATATTTCTTTTTCTTTAATTTTTGAATAAGTGTTTCTGTATCCATGTTTTCTATAAAAGATGTAGCAATTTCACTAGGCTTTCCAAAATTCTCTATCAAAGCATTATAGTCTTTGATTTTAGAAGCAAGAATACGCTCCTTTAAAATATTTATAAATTCTTTTTTTTCTTTTATGTTAAGTGGTATAATCAGCTTCACTTCATTAAGATACCTTTTTACTTCTTTTTCCATTATTTTTCTTCTCCATAATTTAAAATATTAATAATTCCTTGACTGGTTTTTCTATATTGATTGCGTGTTTGAATAAGATATTCTTTTCCACTTTCTTCTATTTTGTAATAAACTCTAATTCTATTTTTGTTTGTAATATTGTAGCTTGATATATATTCTTTTTTTAACAAACTATAAATAATTGGATATAAAGTTCCTTCTTTAATATCTAAATAGCCATTAGATATTTCTTTGATTAATTTTACAATTTCATAACCATAACAGTCATTTCTATTGAGAATACTTAGAATTAGCATATCAATATTTGTATTAACTTTAGCCATATCATCACCACATTGATAATAACATAATTTTATTTAATGCTAAATACTATTTATAAAATAGTATTATTGACAAAAAATATAGTGTAAGGTATAATAAATTTAAAGAAGTACTTGTAAATGATAAATACAGATAATTGGAAGAAATGTGGTTAATATATGTTAAATAAATTACAACCATATGTATTATTTATCTCAGTTTTTGAAAATCAGTGTTTTGAATTATGTGAATTTTTCTACAAAAATTGTTTCTAATTGTAATGTTTTAGTACATCAATTATGCTTGTTTATATTTTATCGCAATTGTATATATTAATTTTGGCGATGTGATAAATGAGGAACTATTTATTCAATATTATAATATGAATATGACCTTCCTCAATGGAATTTAAGGGTTATCTTATCGATTGCGTTGTAAAGTTTATTTTGTATATTTAAAACTTGTTAAAAAGTATATAGTATAGATATATTTAAAATATAGTTATATTAATGAAGAAGAAAAATTTCATATATGTTTGCTTAGTTAATGAATAAAGTTTTGGATATGTGAACTTTCTATAAAAATTATAATGTATGATAACATTTGGATTAAATATATTTATAAATGAATTTTTATTTAATGACAAAATAATTATATTTTGTAAATAGTTATTAAAATCATTAGATATATACAATCAATTATTTTACTAATAAGTAATAATTTGTATTTTAAAATCAAAAATATGGAGGCAATACCAATGTACATAGCAAAAATAATATAATGTATTATAATGAAAATAGATATTATAAAAATAAGGAGGAAAGTAAAAATGAAAAAAGGTTTAATGCTTATATTATCTATATTTATGATTTCTAGTTCTATTTTTTCTGTCGGTGCTGTTGAAACAACTGGAACAGCAAATACAGGAGTTTGTGATAATGATTTAGAAGAACTATTAACTGAAGAAGAACAAAAAGAAGCAAAAGCGAAAATTCAGGAAACTATTGATTCAATAGAACCAAAAAGCCAATTAAAAAATGAGAATGAGATAATACCTTATGCAGCATATGTGGATCATAAATATATGATAAGTGTTACTAATTATACACAAGAAACAAGTTATTACTGTGGTCCAGCAGCTGTGAGACAAACTCTAAGTTTTCATAAGTCAAAAAACAATATTTCTACAGCATTGCCAAGTCAAAAAACATTAGCATCGGCGATAGGTACGACTACATCTGGTTCAACTAGTACAGGTATTGCTGCTGGATTGAATAAATATAAGACAACATACAAAATACCAACAAGTTATGTTGCAACGGATGTTTTAGATAAATCAAAACCTGCTTCTTTCTTTGTACAAGCAATTAAATCTTCAGTTTCAAAGCAAGTAGCAGCTCCTATTATACTTATTGATACTGGAAATAATTTTGGAATACCTGAGTACAAGGGTGTTCATATTAGACACTATAATACTATAAGTGGATTAATTGAAACAGAAAATATTCAAAATGGTGAAATTGCTGCTAGAAAAATACGAAGAGTAGATCCTCATTATAATAGTAAATATCGTGGTGTATTTACTAATGATTATAGAGATGTTTATCAAGCTGTTGAACAAGCAGATAAAAATGGGTCAAATAAAGTTATAATATATTAAAATGAAAAAAGTTTTAAGTTGTATTATTTTAATTTTACTATGTGCATGTAATAGACTAGATAAATCTAATGATTTTATCAACATTTCAACCCAGTATAGGAGAGTTATCTCTCCTATAGTATTTGATAATTCACTTTTTATGGCTGTTTCAATGAAAAATCGTACTTCAAATGATACGAATATTCTTATACAATACAATATGCAAACTAAAAAATATATAAAAATATTTGAATCAGAATTTGAGTATGCAAATATTCAAGGAATTCAAGTTAATAAAAATTGGTTAGTGTGGGAAGATATGAGTGTGGATGGAACTAAAGATAATATTTGGGTCATGAACAGAAAAAATAACAATAAAAAAAAGATAAACATCTCAAAAACAGAAAATCCTTCATTTACTGTTCCAATATTAATTGATAATTATATTTTATGGATAAATGAAGAGAAAATTATTAATAATAAACTTAAAGGCAGTATCAAACAATATGATTGTTTACAGGATGAAACAAAAGTAATTTGTTCTATTAATGAAATAGGCATGCATAATTTTCGTTTAGAAAACTATGGTGAAAGTATACTTTGGAGTGATAAAATTAAAGACGATTCTTATTATTTTGTCTATAATGTTCATACAAAAAAAAGATTAGAGATAAAGATAAATATGGATTATTCTTTGCATCCCATTTTAATTGATAGATGTATTATATCTAATGAATTTGCTGATGAAGATGACATTGATGAAAATAGTGCTTTACAACCATATATATATAATATTGACACAAAAAAATCGCATAAATTAGATGTCAAATTGAATGGTTATTATTCATACAATGATAATCTTGTTACAAACGATGGAAAAGATGTTTTTATATATAGCATAGAAGATAATTTAAATATTAGAAAAAGAGAGACAATTGTTAATGAAAATTATGAAGATTATTATGTATCACAAAATGAGTCGTTAATTTTTTTGAGAAAAAACTCAAATAATTATATTGATTTACTTATTTATACTAAAGATGATTTATTTTAACTAATTAAAGAGAGGAGATAGCAATTATGAAATATGTACTTTTTATATTACTATTATTTACAGTTTGTGCATGTAATCAAGTTGATGATAAACAAATATCTCAAAACAAAGAACAAGAACCTAGTTCATATATAGACAATAAACAAGAGAATGGATCTATAACTATATCAACTAAAGATTATCAAACAATTTTATCATCTGGTGAAATTAAAAAACTAAAAAAATATGATAATGATCTTTATTTCATTGAAACTCAATATTCAGATGAACAATTAGCACAAGATCAAATATATAAAGTAAATAATAAAGAAAAGGAACTTATTTGTGAAACTCATTTTTATCAAGGAAATATATATGACTTTTATGTATATGATCATTTCATGATATATAGTGATTATGATCCATATAAATGTCAAGGACAGTATTGCATTATTGATAATAATGGAAAAAAACGAGAACTTGCTAAAACAAATGAATTCTTTCCACAATTATATAGTTATCAATATGATGTATTTTATGTCAAAAACAGTAATACAACGAAGATAATGAAATATAATATTCAAACTCAAAAAGAAACACTCATCGCTGAATATCCATTACATGATATTCAATTACATGGAAATAAAGATTATGTGTTTTGGTATTATGATAATAATTATTATATTTATAAGGATAATATCAAAAAAATAAAAGGACAAAATACTTTTGGTAATGATATTGATATTGACGGAGACTATTTATATGTTTTAGAGAAAAAAGAATCCCAAAATAGATTAAGTAAATATAACATTAAATCAAACAAATATGAAGAATTTGCTATAAATATCAATTCATTTGCAATAAGTGATGATTATATTATAGTTCCATATCTTGATCAAAATTTATATATTTATGATAAAAATATCAATAAAATAGTAGATATAAAATTAGAATCTGTAAAAGATATTTATGTGATTCATAAAAACAAATGTTTGATAACTACCAATAACAATCAATATATAGAAATTGATTTAGATAATTATATATCTAGTTAGAAAATGAAGTATCTAAAAATCAAATTTAATATCTAAAAAAACAAAATTAGAATTGTAAGATAATGAATATATTTCATGTTTATTTATAGAACAAAATGAAGATATTTAAAATTATTTGTTTGATTAAATTTGTAATCATTGTACGTTGTTTATAAGTAAGAAATAATATGATATCATTGAAAATGAAATCAATTAAAATTTTATTAATAAAACAGTGTGGTAATAATTATATATTAAATTCAAATCTTTAAATTTTGAAGATATTTATCAAAATAAGGTTCCACAATTTAGGGGAGTTTTAACTCCCTTTTATAATGTGAAAACAACTTATTTTGTGATTAATGATTTCTTATGAATACATACTTTTATTTCTCCATTAATAGATTCAATAGGACTATTTAATATTATTATTTTATCTATGAGAATAAATGAATTGAGTATTTATTTTCTTCAATTTTTAAGAAAACTTATTATATTTTTGAATTTATAAATGTATATTTAAGTGAGTTCATTATATCTGGTAGAAGTATTATTTAATGTATAATTTTCATTAAAATCTAAATAATCTTTTTTACAAATATAATATTTTTCAAATAATAATACCTATATTTGATATTTATAAGCAAAAAAAGAATAACAATTTGTTATTCTTCTTCACCATCATCATAATTAGATACATTATGGAAGACTTGGTCAACATCATCACAATCATCTAATAAATTCATTAAACGTTCAAATAATATCATATCTTCACCATCAAGCTCTACTGTATCTTGAGGTGTTGTTGTGATATCATCAACATCAAATTCTACATCTTCTTTAGCATCTTCAATAGCAGTTTTAATTTTGTTTAAGTCTGTAGGTTCACCTACAATTTTAATACGACCATCTTCTAATGTAGAAATATCCTTTGCATCAACTTCAGCCATAATTAAAGCATCTAATACAGCTTCTTCATCCATACCACTAAAAATAACAGTACTTTCAACATCATATAAATAAGCAACTGAACCTTCAGCTCCTAATTTAGATTTAGATTTTGTAAATGCTGGACGTACTTGAGAAATAGTACGATTAATATTATCTGTTAAACATTTAACGATTAATGTAGAATTACCAGGACCAAATCCTTCAAATTGAATTGGTGAATAATCTTCAGTAACACCACTTTTAACTTTATCAATGGCACGTTTAATAACATCAGCAGGGACTTGTTCTTTCTTTGCTTTTTCTACCAAACGTCTTAACGATAAGTTACCATCTAATTCAGGGCCACCAGCTTTAGCTGCTAAATAAATTTCTTTTCCATAACGAGAATATAATTTTGCTTTTTTTGCAGCTGTTTTTGCCATTGCGACTTTACGCACTTCATGTGCTCTACCCATTGCTAATTCCTCCTTTAAAATCACCTTAATATTATAGACATTTTTTAATGATTTTTCAATAAAAAATGGTATAATCATTATAAAATATAAAGATGGGTGGTTAATATGAAGAAGATAATGATTATTGGGGCAGGTGCATCAGGTGTCTATTTATCTATTTTATTAAAGCAAAAGTTAAATGATCAACTAGATGTTATTGTTCTTGAACAAAATGCTAGTCCTTTAAAAAAGTTGCTAGCAACAGGAAATGGAAGATGTAATCTTTCTAATACAAACATGTCAATTCAATATTATCAAAGCAATCATCAAGATTATGTTGATTCTATTATTTCTTCTTTTGATATGGAAAAGGCTATGGATCATTTAGGAATTCTTTGTATAAAACAAGATACACTTATATATCCAAGAACATTACAGGCTTCAACAATAAAAAATGTATTTATGGAACAAGCTGAAAAATTAGGAGTTGTCTTTTTATATAATCAGGAAGTTGTATCTATTGATGTTTCTAAAAATTATATTATAAAAACCAATCAACAAACATTTCATAGTGATTATGTTGTTTTTGCAATGGGAAGTGAAGCAGGTAAATTATCAGGAATATCTTTATCTCGTTATGATTTACTTACACAATTAAAATTACCAGTTATTAAATCTACACCATCACTTGTACAAATGTGTACAAAACCAGTTTTAAAAGAATTAAAAGGCGTAAGAGTGAAAGGAACTTTTTCATTATTAGAGAATCAAAAAGTCATTCATGTAGAAAAAGGTGAATTATTATTTACTGATTATGGTATCAGTGGTATTGCTGTTATGCAACTTTCTTCTTTTGTGGAAAGTGGACACGATTATCAAGTTATGATAGATCTTTTTGATGATATGGATGAAAAGAAATTATATGAATATGTTGAAAAACGTATGTCAAAAGACTATAATCATTTCTATGATGGAATGTTGAATACAAAACTTGCTTCATATTTTGAAAAACAAAAATTTAAAGATGTTTCACAAATCGTTCATCATTTAAAACATATGACTTTACAAATCACACAGTTAAAGTCTTATGAAACAGCACAAGTGATGAAAGGTGGTCTTTCACTATTGGCAGTAAAAGATACACTAGAGTTAAAGAAATATCCATGTATATATGCAATAGGTGAAATCCTTAATGTTTCAGGTATGTGTGGAGGTTATAATCTTCATTTTGCTTTGTCAAGTGCATATCGTGTTGCTTGTGATATAGAAGGGAAATACTATGTTAAGAATCAATAATATTAAAGTTCCAGTAGGAAAAACAAATTATAAACATATTTTATCTCAAACATTGAATATAAGAGAAAAGTATTTACATAAAGTAGAACTTGTGAAATTATCAGTAGATGCAAGAAGAGATAAAATTTTTTGGATATGTAGTTTAACTTTTGAAGTTGAAAATGAAGAGAGATTATTAAAACAATATCCTCAATTGGTTAAAGTGGAACCTTATGAGTATCACTATTTACCTAAAAATGATAGAGAAGTTATTGTTGTAGGAAGTGGTCCAGCAGGATTATTTTGTGCTTATGTATTGGCACAAGTTGGACAAAAGGTAACAGTTATTGAAAGAGGACAAGTGATTGAACAAAGAGTGAAGGATGTTGATGATTTGATGAATAAGGGAATCCTCCATCCTGAAAGCAATATTGCTTTTGGAGAAGGTGGGGCAGGAACATTTTCAGATGGAAAACTCACAACAGGAATTAAAAATCATCGTTTGAGATATATTTTAGAAACATTTGTTGAATATGGTGCTCCTCAAGATATTTTATATTTATCTATGCCTCATATTGGAACTGATTATTTAAGAAAAGTCATTGTAAATATGAGAAAAGCTATGGAAGAAAAAGGTGTTCGTTTTTTATTTGGAACACAAATGTTATCTTTTGAAAAGCATGAAGATCATTTTGATGTTCTTGTGCAAATAGATTATCAACAACAAAAACTTCATTGTCATGATCTTGTGTTAGCTATTGGACATAGTGCAAGAGATACATATGAAATGCTTTATGAAAAAGGTTTAGAAATCCAACAAAAAGGATTTGCAGTTGGTGTACGTATTGAACAATCACAAGCAATGATTAATCAAATTCAGTATAAAAAACATGCGTCATCTCCATTTTTAAAAGCAGCTCCTTACAAATTAGCTGTTCAAACCAAAGAAAAAAGAGGAGTTTATACATTTTGTATGTGCCCAGGGGGAGTTGTTGTTCCTTCACATCATGAAGATGGAACATTATGTGTTAACGGAATGAGTTATTATAAGCGTGATGGTGACAATGCAAACAGTGCTATTCTTGTTAATGTATTACCAAGTGATTTTTCAAGTGATCATCCTTTGGCAGGTATTGAATTTCAAAGAATATTAGAAAAAAAAGCTTATGAGCTTGGAGAATCTTCAATGAAAGCACCTGTTCAATTGGTTAATGATTATATAAATAATCAACAATCCTATCAATTAGGTCAAATCAAGCCAACTTATATGCCAGGCTATGTTCTTGCGAATATCAATGAACTCTTTCCTGAATTTTTAAATAGAAATTTAAAAGAAGGGCTATTACTAATGAATCAAAAAATGAAAGGCTTTATTGATGAAGATACAATTATCACAGGAGTAGAAGCAAGAAGCAGTGCTCCAGTAAGATTGTTAAGAAATGAAAAATATCAATCAAATATCAAACATCTTTATCCAATTGGTGAAGGTGCAGGATATGCAGGTGGTATTATGTCAGCAGCTGTTGATGGTATCATGTGTGCTGAGATGATCTTAAAGGAGGGTGACTAATGGAAGCTGTCGAATATCATAAAAACAGACAAAGAAAACGTTTTTCACCAACAAGAAGAATCGCATTTAGTTTCTTTGCAGTTATTTTGATAGGTTCATTTTTATTAAATTTACCAATGAGTCAAAATAGAAGTGTTTCTTTTATAGATCATCTTTTTGTTGCAACATCAGCAACATGTGTAACTGGATTGGTTCCATTAACTGTTGTTGATGAATATACACTTATAGGACAAATCATTATCATTATATTAATACAAATTGGTGGTCTTGGTTTTTTAACTTTATTGAATATGATTGTTGTAGCGTTTAAAAGAAAACTATCATATACAAATAAGATTATCATGCAAGAAGCATTAAATCAAAATTCTATGAAAGATATTGCCAGATATATTAAACGAGTTATTCAATATACTTTTTTCTTTGAATTTGTGGGAGCAATTGGTTTATCATTTGTATTTGTTCCTGAATTTGGTTTGATAAAAGGTTTGTATTATTCATTATTTCATTCTATTTCCGCTTTTTGTAATGCGGGTTTTGATATTTTAGGAAGCCAATCTTTAATGCATTATCAAACAGATGTATGGTTGAATATGGTTATTGCAGGATTAATTATAGCTGGTGGTTTAGGGTTTGTTGTTTGGGTAGATTTACGTTATTCATGGAAAAAATATAAGGAAAAGTTTAAGGTCTTTCAATTCAAACGTTTTGTTTTTATTCTTTCCATACATACAAAAATTGTTTTGTATGCAACAGGTGGCTTGTTGTTACTTGGAACACTGCTCTTTTTACTTTTAGAGTACAACAACAATGAAACAATAGGAAACTTGCCATTGTTTGATAAAATACTTGTTAGCTTTTTTCAATCTACAACATTAAGAACAGCAGGTTTTGCAACAGTGAATATGGCTTATTTATATGACCCTACAAAAATGATGATGTCATTGATCATGTTTATAGGTGGTTCTCCAGCAGGAACGGCAGGAGGAATTAAAACTGTTACATTTGTTATTATTCTTTTATATATTCGTTCTTTAGTGAAAGGGAGCGATAATGTAAAAGTGTTACATCGTACAATTAGTGATCAGGTTGTTAAAAGAGCATTAACGATTTCTATTGTTAGTTTCTTTATGGCTATTGTAGGATTATTTATGTTATCAGTATTTGAGCCACATTCATTTATTGATTTGTTATTTGAAGTCTTTTCAGCTTTTGCAACTGTAGGTTTAACAGCAGGTGTTACACCACTCTTGTCAACAGCAGGAAAAATTGTTATTATCATTTTGATGTATATTGGACGTATTGGTCCAATTACAATGGTACTTATTTTTGCAAAGAGATATAGTCAAATGAAAGGAAAGGATGTCGTTTATCCAACAAGCGATGTTTTAATAGGGTAATATTTATGAGAAATAAGCAATATGTTGTTTTAGGTTTAGGGGTTTTTGGGTCTACAATTACAAAGACACTATCAGAATTTGGTTGTGAAGTTTTGGCTATTGATAAAAATCCTGATTGTGTTCAAAGAGTTTCTGATTTGGCAACCAAAGCAGTTATTGGAGATTTTACAGATATAGAAGTCTTAAGTGCGCTTGGTATTGAAGAGTTTGATGTTGGTATTGTTGCAACAGGGACACATTTAGAAGAAAGTTTATTAGGAGTCTTAAATTTAAAAGAATTAGGTATTCCTTATATTGTAGCCAAAGCAAAAAACAAGCGTTATAAAAAAGTATTAGAAAAAGTAGGGGCGGATCGTGTTGTACGTCCTGAAAAAGAAATGGGAGAACGTGTTGCACGTTCAATGCTTAGAAAGAATATTACAGATTTGGTTGAAATTGATGAGAGTTATAGCATTGTAGAAATGAAAGTTCCTCAAGCATGGGTAGGAAATACATTAAATAATTTGGATCTAAGAAAGCGATATGGAATTAATATTTTAGGGAAGAGGAATGGTGATACTCATAATTTAGAGTTGTCTATTGATCCTCATTATGAAATTCAAATGGATGATCATTTTTTAATGATTGCTGAAACTGAAAAAATTGAAAAATTTGATTATTTAGTTGAAAGATAAGAAGTTTCTTATCTTTTTTCTTTTTTGAATTGTCTTTTTGTGTCATATATTATGGAATGGTGGAAGTGGGAGGAGATTAAGTTGTATATTGTCATTATTGGTGCTGGGAAAGTCGGTCAATTATTAACACATTACTTATCTAATGAGGGACATGATGTTGTTGTGATTGATAAGAATAATATAAAAATAGGAGATATTGTTAATCAGCATGATGTTTTAGGAATATGTGGAAATGGCGCTAATTATGATATTTTGTTAGAAGCGAGTGTTTCTAAGGCAGATACTGTGATTGCTGTAACAACATTAGATGAATTAAATATATTAGCAGGTATGATTAGTAAAAGGATGGGTGCAAAATATACAATTGCACGTGTAAGAAATCCTGATTATTCAAGACAAAAAGAATTCTTGAGAGATCAATTAGGTTTCTCTATGATTATCAATCCTGAATTAGAGGCAGCAGATGAAATTAGGCGTTCCATTTTATTTCCATCAGCTATGAAGATTGATACTTTTGCAAAGGGAAAAATTGAATTGGTTGAAATGAGAGTAAATAAACAAACCAAATTGAATCAAATTTCTTTAAGTCAATTATCAACAGTCACAAAAACAAATGTTTTGATTTGTGCTGTTAAAAGAGATGAAGATGTTGTGATTCCTAATGGGAATTTTGTTGTGAATGAAAATGATCATATTTATGTAACTGGTTCTCATAAGGATTTAATGCGCTTTGGTTTAGATATTGGTTTGGTTCATAAAAATATTAAAGATGTTATAATCGTTGGAGGAAGTACAATTGCTTTCTATTTAGCTAAGCAACTGGCTGTTCAGGGTATTAAAACAAAAATTATTGAAAAGAATCGTGATAGGTGTATAGAACTGTCTAAAAAATTACCTTATTCTATTATTATAGAGTCTGATGGTAGTGATGAAAATATTCTTTTAGAAGAAGGTATTAAACGTAGTGATGCTTTTGTTGGGTTAACAGGATTAGATGAAGAAAATATAGTATTGACTATTATTGCCAAACAATTAGGTGTGAATAAGTCTATTGCCAAAGTCAATCGTATTTCATTAAATCATATTACAGATATGATGGGAATTGATAGTGTTGTTGATCCTAAGTCAATTGTTGCATCTCAGATTGTTGGTTATTTACGTGCAAAAGATGCACCTGATGAAACAACAAGTGTACAAACTTTATATAAAATTGTTAATGATCAAGTCGAAGCATTAGAATTTATCGTTAATGAAAAAACAAAGTATTTAAAACAACCATTGATGGATATTCATATAAAAAATCATATACTTATTGCAGGGATTTTAAGAGGAGATACGATGATTGTTCCTAAAGGTCAAGATTGTTTTGAAGTAGGAGATCGTATTATTATTGTCACAACTCATGGACGTTTGTATCAATTAAACGATATTTTTGAGGATTCTTTCTATGAATAAGAAGATGATTCTTTATACTCTAGGAAAGATGTTAAAGATGGAAGGATATTTGTTATTGTTACCATTTTTAACGGGAGTGATTTATCAAGAAAGTGTTTCTATTTATTTTCTCATTGTTGCAATAAGTGTTTGGTTACTTGGGACATTTATTAGTTATCATAAGCCTAAAATTCATACGATTTATGCAAGAGAAGGTTTTTTAATTGTTGCATTAAGTTGGTTTTGTTTATCACTGTTTGGTGCTTTTCCTTTATGGACTTCACAAGAAATCCCATCTTATATTGATGCCTTTTTTGAGATTGTTTCAGGTTTTACAACAACAGGATCATCAATTTTGAATGATATTGAAGCTTTATCACATGCTTCTTTGTTTTGGAGAAGTTTTTCTCATTGGATTGGTGGTATGGGAATTTTGGTGTTCGTTGTGGCTTTTTTACCTGATGCCAGTGGAACAACTTTACATATTTTAAAAGCGGAAATGCCAGGACCAGTCGTTGGTAAACTTGTCTCAAAAGTGAAAATGACTTCACAGTTGTTATATAAGATTTATACTGCATTAACGTTATTAGAAGTTATATTTTTGATGGCAGGTGGTATGTCATTCTTTGATAGTTTGCTTAATTCATTTGCGACAGCAGGAACAGGTGGTTTTGCTATAAAAAATTCTTCTATTGCATTTTATAACAATGCTTACTTTGATATGGTTATGACTGTTTTTATGATTTTGTTTGGTATTAATTTTAACTTAATTTATTTCATACTTATTAAAAAAATATCAACAGTTTTTAAAAGTGAAGAGTTAAGATGGTATTTAGGTATTATCGTTTGTGCAACAATGCTTATTACATTAAATATTATGCATATGTATCCTAGTTTACTAGAAGCTTTTCGATATGCTGTATTCCAGGTCGCTTCTGTTATCACAACAACAGGTTTTATAACTGCTGACTTTGCTTTATGGCCTTTCTTTTCACAAATCATTTTATTTTTATTGATGTTTGTAGGGGCTATGGCTGGTTCAACTGGTGGAGGTATCAAAGTATCTCGTATTGTTATTTATATAAAAAATGCATTTTCTGAAATGAAACGTATGGTTCATCCACACAGTGTTGTTTCAATAAAATTTGAAGATCAACACGTTGAACCATCTGTGATTAATAATATTCATACATACCTTGTTTCATATTTTATGGTCTTTTGTAGTTCTTTACTTATTTTAGCACTACAAAACATAGATTTTACATCTGCTATTACTGCTGTAACAACTTATATTAATAATGTTGGTCCTGGTCTTGGGATTGTTGGTCCAACAGGAAATTTTTCCAATATTAATGTTGTTTTCACCAAGTTTATGGAGAAAATAAAACAGTTTTTTATGAATTGATTGTTTAAAAAGGATATCTTTAGATTTTGATATTCTTTTTTGTTTGGAGTGATAATATTGCAGTAGTAAAACTTATTTTATCAAAGTGAAGATAAAAATATTCATTTTCTATTTTTATGCAACATTGATTTCTTCATTTGTTTTAGCATCATAGTAGTGAATATCTCTTGTTTGTGTATCTATAAGAACATATGTATTTTTTCTAGGATAACTTCTTCCTAAAGTTAGACTCCCTGGATTTATGATGATAACTTCTTCATCTTGGTAAAAATAAGGAATATGAGTATGTCCAAAACAAATGATGTCAGCAGGATATTCTTTAAGAAGCATCTTTAAAGATGGTGGATCATATGCAAAAGAATGAGTATGACCATGTGTAATGGTAAATGTCAAATCATCAATTGTGAAATGTGCAATAGAGGGAATATCTCCAAAATCATTATTTCCTCTACATAAATAAAGACGTGAAATATCTCCACTTTTATAACCTAAATAGATATCTCCACAATGAATAATAGTTTCAATATTTTGAAACTTTGAAATAAATTTTTGTAATTCGTTTTTTCTTAAAAAATGTGTATCGCTTATTAGCAAAATTTGACTCATAAACATCCTCCTATCTTTGTTTTTCCTTGAAAATATGCTATTATAATTATATTAACAAATTAAACAAAGGATGATAAGTATAATGTGTGCATTAATTCAATTTAAAAACATAATTAAGAGTTATACAATGGGTGATATTACGATCAATGCAAGTGATGGTGTTGATTTTGAAGTCTGCAAAGGAGAGTTTGTGGTGATTGTTGGTGCTTCAGGAGCTGGTAAGACAACAATATTAAACTTATTAGGAGGTATGGATACACCAACAAGTGGTTCTATTCTTGTAGATGGAGAAAATATTGCTTTATTTGATGAGAAAAGATTAACTGAATATCGTAGGGATGATATTGGTTTTGTCTTTCAATTTTATAATTTGGTTCAAAATCTAACAGCTTTAGAAAATGTGGAACTTGCAACTCAAATATCAAAAAATCCATTAGATCCTAGTCATATTTTAGAACGTGTAGGATTGGCAGAACGTATGTCCAATTTCCCAGCTCAATTATCTGGTGGGGAACAACAACGTGTAGCTATTGCAAGAGCAATTGCCAAAAATCCTAAACTCTTATTATGTGATGAACCAACTGGCGCGCTAGATTATCAAACAGGCAAATCTATATTAGGATTATTAAGAGAAATGTGTGACACTTACAAAATGACAGTTGTTGTCATTACTCATAACTCAGCTTTAGCACCTATGGCTGATCGTGTTATCCATTTAAAAAATGGAAAAGTTCAATCTATGGAATTGAATGACAATCCAATGCCAATCGAGGATATAGAATGGTAAGTAAAAAAATGTATTGGAAGAATTTAAGAAAAAATATACTTTCTTCCAAAGCAAGATTTTTATCTATATTTTCCATTGTTTTCTTAGGTGCGGCGTTCTTTGCTGGTCTTAGAAATACGCCAGGAACGATGATGAAATCAATGGATAGTTATCTTGATCAACATCGATTTGCGGATTTGACATATATAGCAACACTTGGTTTTGGTGAAGATGATTTGAAGGCTATTGAAAATATTCAAGGTATTGAAATAGAATATGGATATCAATTTGATGCACAGACATTATTAAATAATAAATTAACAGGTGTTAAGGTTTTGACATCATCTCAGTTTGATGAAAATATGATTAATTATCCTGATTTACAAGAAGGAAGATTTCCAAAGAAAAACGATGAATGTGTGATTGATAGTCAAATGGCTCTTATGCAAATCAAAATTGGCGATCAATTAAAGATTTCAAATAATCAGGGCGAAAAAGCATTTACAGTTGTCGGGATTGTGAATGATGTTCGTTATTTAGCGATTACTGAAAGAGGGACAAATACGTTAGGTGATGGTACAAATGAAGGATTTATTGAAATTTTAAATGAAGATAACGATTTTTTAGCAATGCCTAAAGAATTATATGATTTAAGAGATGAAGATTTATTATATAATCAGTTATCTGTCAAGGTAGAAGGAGCAGAACAATATAATATATTTAGTCATGAGTATGATGAGTATATTGAAGATGTCAATACAAAGTTAAAAAGTACACTTTCATTAAGAATGAGTGATTTGTATGAAACGATTTCTAGTGAGGCTAAAGAAGAATTGAGAAAAGCTGAAAAGAAATATAATAATGGATATGATACTTTTGTTAAGAATAAGGATAATTTTGATGCTACAATTTTAAAAGCAAAAATACAACTTACAAATGCAAAAATTGAATTGGCTAAAAATGAAACACAATATTTAAAAGCACAAGGACAGGCTGGCAAAGAAGTTCAAAAAATGTTAGAAACAGTAGAGCAAACTGCTAAAGAACTTGAAAGTAGCCTTGATAGTTTAAATAAAAAATTAGAGGATTATAAAGATACTCCTATCCTTTCTGTTCCACCTGAAATCAAAGAAATTCAAAAACAAATGAGTGAAATTCAAAAAATCATTCAATCATCACAAGGAGCTATTGATGGTTTTGATCAATTAAATAATGCTTCTATGCAAATTCAACAAGCAAAATTACAAATAGAAGCCCAAGAAAATCAACTCACATTAACTGAACTTCAAACAAGAAATGAATTAGAATCAGCACAAAAAGAATTGGATAAATCTAAGATTCTTTTAGATGAAGCAAAAGAAGATATGAATGCTATTTCTAAAGGAAAGGTTTATACCTTGACAAGACATGAAATAGCAGGAATTGTGAGTTATGATACAAATGTCGAATCTATTACTGCGATTGCAAAAATCTTTCCACTTTTATTTTTCTTAGTATCAGCACTTGTTTCATTAACAACAATGACAAGAATGGTAGAAGAACAAAGAGGTCAAAGTGGAACTTTAAGAGCTTT
Organism: uncultured Erysipelotrichales bacterium; assembly: GCA_910586805.1. Lineage (GTDB taxonomy): Bacteria > Bacillota_I > Bacilli_A > Erysipelotrichales > Coprobacillaceae > MGBC140090. Next base: position 35,935 of record CAJUJC010000001.1, read on the forward strand.
AGGCTATTCAAAATGGGATGTTATCAAACAATATATTGTTTATGTCATTATGGCAACTTTCTTTGCTTGTGTATTAGGTATTGTGATTGGAACTGAGCTTTTCCCTAGAATTATATATTATTTATATAATTTAATGATGTTTAAAGCCAATGCACCAACACTTATTTATTCAGGAATTGATATTGCTTTTCAAACATTTATGATTTCAGTGTTTGTAACACTGTTTGCAACATTATCTGTATGTTTCAAAGAATTAAATTTAACACCTGCAGTTTTGATGAGACCAAAATCACCAAAGATTGGAAAACGTATTTTGATTGAGAGAATAACATTTATATGGAAAAGAATGTCTTTTAATCAAAAAGTAACGATGCGTAATATTTTTAGATATAAAAAACGATTTTTCATGTCTATTATTGGTATTGCAGGATGTACTGCATTGATTATTACAGGTTTTGGTATTAAAAATTCAGTATCACAAATTGTTCCTAAGCAATTTGATGATATATTTATATATGATGGCTTAGCAAGGCTAGAAGAAGAGATACATGCTAAGGAAGCCAAAGACTATCAAGAACAATTATTAAAAAGAGACGATATTACAAATGTAGAATATGTTTATAGTCAAAGTATAGAAATGATGAAGAATAAAGAGGATATTTATGCTAATCTTGTTGTTTATCAATCTATGGATAATATACAAAATTTTATTCAATTTAGAGATTTGAATACACAAAAGAAACTTTCACTTGATGAAGAAGGTGTTATCTTATCAGTGAAAGCTGCTGAAATATTAGGGGTTCATAAAGATGACACTTTAGATTTTCAATTGAATGATGTCAAATATAGTGTAAAGGTTTCAGGAATAACTGAAAATTATTTTATGCATTATATGTATATGTCTCAAACACTTTATGAAAACATAACAAATGAATCATTAAATTTTAATAATGCTTATGTGAATTTAAAAGATGATACACCATCAAATAGAGGAACAATTGAAGCATTTATGAAAGATAAAGGATATGGAAATATTTCATACAATGATAGTAGCGATAGTGATTTTATGAAGCAAATTGATAGTATTGATATTGTTGTTGTGATTTTAATTGTATGTGCAGGAGCTTTGAATTTTATTGTTCTTTATAATTTGACAAATATTAATATTCAAGAAAGAAAGAGTGAGATTGCAACAATTAAAGTTTTAGGATTTAGACGTAAAGAAGTTTATGATTATATTTTTAGAGAAAATATTATATTGTCAGTGATTGGATCTATTGTTGGAATGTTTTTAGGTTTTGTTGTTCATATGTATATTATTAGAACAGTAGAATTAGATTTAACGATGTTTGAAAGACATTTAAATGTTATGAGTTATGTTTATGCAGTTGCCATAACTATTGGCTTTACAATGTTGATTAATTTTACGATGCGACGTGTTTTAAATAAAGTGAATATGGTTGAATCATTAAAAAGTATAGAATAGTTGGAGGATATCTTTAACTATTCTTTTGTTTTATTCATAATCGTATACAATTTATTATAAATAAATGTTTATTTTTATTGAAAACCGAAATTTTTTTATGTTTTTTAGAATATTGTGAAAAAATTATAAAATTATTGTTGACTTGTGGAAAATGTTTAGTATAATAGTGGCTATACTATAAAATGTGGAAAAGGGGAAGGTTTATGAATTATAAAAAAGTATTATCAACAATTGCTGTTGCGAGTATGTTAGCAGCATGTGGAAATGGAGGAGGAAATACTCCAAGTGAAGGAACAACATTAAAAGATGGGGATACTATTAAAATTGGTTTCATTGGACCTAAGACTGGTAAAACTTCAGCATATGGTATTCCAGTAGCAAATACTATTGAATTGGCTGTTGCTGATTATAACAATGATCCTAATTCAAAGTATAAAGTAGAATTGGTTAGTGAAGATTCTAGAGGTAGTGAACAAGAAGCTATTAATGCTTATCAAAAATTAAAAGGTGAAGGTGTTATTGGTATTGTTGGACCAGTTATCACTGCTGAAGGTGGAGCTTTAGGAGAAGCATCAAAAGCTGATTTAATGCCTATTGTATCTTCTAGTACTTCTGGAGATAATTTAACTTTAAACGCAGATGGATCAACAAGAGCTAACTACTTTAGAACTTGTTCAAATGACTCAATGGGTGGTAAAACAATTGCAAAGGCAATTGGTGAAGGAAAAGTTCCTAATGTTAAAAAAGTTGCTATTTTAACAAATAGTGATAGTGATTATAGCATTGGTTGTACAGAATCATTTAAAGCACAAGCTGAAGCTGATAAAACTCAAATTGTATTAGAAGATAGTTATCCTGATGGACAAAAAGACTTTAAAACATATATTCAAAAAGTACAAAGTTCAGGAGCTGATACAGTTTATATTCCTGATTACTATCAAACAATTAGTGTTATGGTTAAACAATTTAAAGATGCTGGATTTGATGGTACATTTGTTGGTACTGATGGTTGGGATGGCGTATTAGAAATTGAAGGTATTGATAAATCATTATTTAATGGTGCATATTATACAAATACATTTGATGATCGTACTGATGAAGTAAAATCTTATGTGAAAGCATATAAAGATAAATATGGTTCTGATACAAATATGTTTGGTACAATGGCTTATGATGCAACTATGGTATTGTTAAAAGCTATTGAAGCTGCTGGAACAACAAGTCCAGAAGCAATTAATAAAGCTTTAGAAGCAACTGATTATACTGGTATTACAGGACACTTTGCATTTGATAAACAACATAATCCAACAAAGGATTTGGTTGTTAAAACAATCAAAGATGAAAAATATTCTTATTTGGATTAATTAAAAAAATAAATAAAGGAGAAACTTCTCCTTTATTTTTTTGAAAGGGAGGTTACATATGGAATTTGTTGCACAAATGATTAACGGTTTAAGTACAGGGGGAATGTATGCGTTAGTCGCTATTGGGTATACAATGGTTTATGGTATTGCAAAAATGATTAACTTTGCACATGGTGAAATTATCATGGTAGGAGCATATTTAGCGTATATTGCAACTTCAATGATGGGTATGCCATCATATGTGAGTATTGTGATTTCTATTTTTGGATGTGCATTGCTTGGGGTTGTTACTGAAAAGGTTGCATATAAACCATTAAGAAACAGTGGAAGTTTAGCTGTATTAATTACAGCTATTGGTGTAAGTTATTTATTACAAAATGTCTTTTTGGTTTTATTTGGATCAGCTGCAAAAACATTCCCAACATATATTCCAGCTGGAACAATTCAATTTTTTGGTATTTCAATTACTTATGTTTCATTAATTTCATTAATTTTAACAGGAATATGTTCAGCAGCACTCTTATTCTTTGTCAATAAAACACGTATTGGAAAAGCAATGCGTGCAGTCAGTGAGGATAAAGGTGCAGCAGAATTAATGGGAATTAATGTCAACAATACAATTTCATTAACTTTTGCTATTGGTTCAGGTTTAGGAGCAATCGCAGGGGTTATTTATGGAATGAGTTATTCTTTGATTGACCCTTATATTGGAGCGATGTTAGGTATTAAAGCATTCATTGCTGCAGTATTGGGTGGTATTGGAAGTATTCAAGGTGCAATGGTTGGAGGAATTGTTATTGGAATTGCGGAAGCATTTACTATATCTTATGTTTCATCAACATTCTCTGATGCTGTTGTATTTGGTATTTTAATTTTTATCTTACTTGTTAAACCTGCAGGTTTATTTGGTAAAAATGTAAGAGAGAAAGTGTAGGTGGCAGGGATTATGAAGAAACAACAAATTAAACAGTTTATGATTTCATTAATCATTTCTCTTGTCATTTATGGTGCATTAATGTTTTCAATGAATAATGGAATCATTAGTAGTTATTGGTCTAGAATTATGATTACTGCATGTATTAATATTGTCTTAGCAACATCACTCAATTTAGCAAGTGGATATTTAGGACAGTTAACACTAGGTCATGCAGGATTTATGTCAGTTGGGGCTTATATTGCAGCTTTGGCTAGTATTCATCTTCAAACACCATTTATCATTTCGTTGATTATAGGGGCTATTGTTGCAGCAGTTATTGGATTGATTATTGGTATGCCTACTCTACGTTTGAAGGGTGACTATTTGTGTATTATTACTTTAGCATTTAATGAAATTATTCGTGTTATCATGTTGAATTTAAAAATTACAAATGGTGCTAGAGGATTAATTGGTATGCCTATGTCAACTGACTTTACATCAGCATTTATAAGTGTTGTTGTTACAATTTATGTAATTTATTGTATTGTTAAATCTCGACATGGACGTGCTATTATTTCAATTAAAGAGGATGAAACTGCAAGTGAATTGGCAGGTATTCCAACTTTCTACTATAAAATCATGGCTTTTGTTATTTCAGCTTTCTTTGCTGGAATAGCAGGAGGACTATATGCTCACTATAATGGAATTCTTGTTCCAGTTAGCTTTGATTACAACAAATCAGTTGAAATTTTAGTTATGGTTGTATTAGGTGGTTTAGGTAATTTAAAAGGATCAGTTGTTGCAGCTATTGTTATGACTTTCTTACCTGAATTATTACGTTCATTCTCTGATTATCGTATGTTGCTATATGCTGTTGTATTAATTGCAACAATGATTATTAAAGAAAAGAATTTAATGCCACATATAAAAGAAAAATTCTCTAAAAAAGAAGTTGTTGAGGAGGTGGCTGAATAATGGCTTTATTAAAGGCAGAAGGTTTAGGTATTCAATTTGGTGGTCTAAAAGCTGTTGATGAGTTTAATTTTGAAATTGAAAAGAATCAATTATATGGATTGATTGGACCTAATGGTGCTGGAAAAACAACTGTATTTAACTTATTAACAGGTGTTTATAAACCAACAAGTGGGCAAATTACTTTTGATGGTAAACCTATTATAAAAATGAAACCAAATCAAATTACTGAACTTGGTATTGCAAGAACATTCCAAAATATTCGTTTATTTAAAAATATGAGTGTTATTGATAATGTAAAGGTTGGTTTACATCATTCTCAAAATTATTCGTTATTACCAGCAATATTAAATACACCTGGATATTTTCAAGGTGAAGAAGCGATAGAAGAAAAGGCTTTAAGTTTGCTTAGGGTTTTTGATTTAGAAGAATTTGCTTATGTCAAAGCAAGTAATCTTCCATATGGTAAACAAAGAAAATTGGAAATTGCAAGAGCGTTGGCAACATCTCCAAAATTATTGTTGTTAGATGAGCCAGCAGCAGGGATGAATCCTACTGAAACAGCTGAGTTAATGGAAACAATTAAATTGGTTAGAGAAAAATTTTCAATAGCTATATTATTGATTGAACACGATATGAAATTAGTTATGGGTATTTGTGAAAAGATTGTTGTTTTAAACTTTGGAACAACACTTGCTTTTGGAACACCTGAAGAAATTAGAAATAATCCTGAAGTTGTTGCAGCTTATTTAGGAAATGAAGAATAGGAGGAAACGAAAATGCTAAAAGTAGATAATTTAGATGTGTACTATGGTGTCATTCATGCCATTAAGAAAGTTTCCTTTGAGGTCAATGAAGGTGAGATTGTTGCATTAATTGGAGCAAATGGTGCAGGTAAGACATCTATAATGCATGCATTAAGTGGATTGATTAAAAATAGTGGTGGTAGTATTGTCTTTTTAGATAATGATATTACAAAAACACCTGCTCATAAAATTATTGCTCAAGGATTAGCACAAGTTCCTGAAGGAAGACGTATTTTTGCACAATTGACTGTTCAAGAAAATCTTGAAATGGGTGCATATTTAAGAACTGATTCAAAAGTCGATGATGATTTAGAAAAGGTTTATGAAAAATTTCCTCGTTTAAGAGAAAGAAAAACGCAACTAGCTGGGACTTTATCTGGTGGAGAGCAACAAATGTTGGCAATGGGGCGAGCTCTTATGTCTAAGCCAAAGTTATTGCTGTTAGATGAACCATCAATGGGATTATCTCCAATTCTTGTTAATGAAATTTTTGATATTATTCAAGAAATTAATAAAGAAGATGGTGTTACAGTTTTATTAGTAGAACAAAATGCAAATAAAGCTTTATCTATTGCTAATCGTGCATATGTTTTAGAAACAGGAAATATTACAGTTTCAGGTAATGCACAAGATGTTGCAAGCAATCCAAAAGTTCGTGAAGCTTATTTAGGATAAAATAAAAAAGATTTCTCATTATTGGGAAATCTTTTTAAAATGTTCTTTTTTGATTTAGCCATTTTTCAGCGAAGTCACATAATACTTTCATTTCAATAAGTTTACTTTTGGCTTGTCCAACATATCCTATTTGAACAGGATATTTGTTTTCAAAGTCATACCCTAATTCTAAAAAATCACTATCATCATAATTAATGTCTTTATAATTTACCCATGAAGCTTTGCCATCTTTTATTATACAAGAACCTTGATTATGATACTTATGATGATGAGTGAGTTTAACTTCTCCAAGATGTAAACAAGTACAATGATCATAATCAACACCCAAAAGTAAGACTTTTGCATTCATTTCATATAATTTATATAAAGGAGATGAATAACCAAATGCTGGAGTTAATGGGTGTTCTTTTGTAAGGTAAGATGAATATTTTCCATGAGCACTAAATGAGCAGGTAGGATGATTTGATCTTTTTGTATTTGGATAATGCCAAAATGCTTCAGCAATTCTTTCCATTTCTCTTGTAGGTGTTATTAATGGATGAAATGCTGGCATATTTTCTTTAATGATTGAAGTCCAATGATTAGGTACTGGAGGGTTTTGCCAATAAATAGGATCACTATTATCACTTGAAAAACTTGGCATAACAATAGTTCCTTCTTCTCCTACAACTTCTTTTAATGCTTCAATAACTGTTATTTCTTTACCAATAACCCAACCTAATTGTGATAATGATGCATGTACAAGAACAATATCACCATTTTTTAATCCTAATTTTTTGAAATCATGGCATAATGATTGTTTGGTTTGTGGATTAAGAGTGTTTTGAATGATTTTAAATTCGCTCATTTTTATAACCTCCATTCTTTTCTATTATAACATGAATGAAGGATTTATTGTTTACAATTTTTTTTGTTTAGTAATTGTTTATTTTGTGAATGATTAATTTGTTCGATAAAATCTTTACATACAATGGTTAAGAATATAAGACTGAATATAAGTGTCAAATCATTATAAGGAATAATTGTTAAAATATATGGATGAATGATATGAATTAATATAACACTCAAAAAACACCATATTATGAAATAAAAAAGACATATTCTTCCTTGATAGTGAAATGGTAGGTGTGAATAATCCCAACATTTTTTGTGGAAGACCTTTTCTATATAAAAACTTGCTAAATATTCAATGAGTGTCATGATTATACCACCTATAAAAAAACAAACAATTTTATTTTGTAACAAAGGTGCTATTTCTATTAATGTGATAGCGCCAATACCATAAAGAGGAATATATGGACCTTTCAACAGTCCAGATGATATCCATTTTCTTCCTAATAATGAAACATAAAGTGACTCCATAATATAACCTAAAAATGAATAGATTGTAAAAGATATAAACATGATATTCTCCTTTTATATAATATTTTGATAGTTATACATATGTTTTATTTGATGAATTATGTCTTTTTTAAAAGAAATATATGTATAAAAATGATAAAAAAAGAGAAAATATTAAATTTTGAACAAAAAAATTAATTAAAAAAGAGTTGGATTTATCGATGTTTTTTTAGTTTCTTAAGAATTTCTTAAGAAAAATATGGACATTTTGTGTACATTATGATATTATGC
>CAJUJC010000002.1 GCA_910586805.1 uncultured Erysipelotrichales bacterium
CTTCTCTATATTATCACCTTTGTTCCCCCTTGTAAAGTCTTTTTTTGTTTTTTTTTATTTTTTTGTGTTTTTTCATGTATTTAGCTTATTGATTATAAAATAATTCATGACTATCTAAAAATATAGTGACTGGTCCATCATTTAATAAAGACACTTTCATATCAGCACCAAATATTCCTGTTTCAATATGAATACCTTTTTTTAATACTTCTTCATTAAAATAATCATATAAAGGAATAGCCACATTAGGTTTAGCTGCCTGAATAAAACTTGGTCTTCTTCCTTTTTTACAATCTGCATAAAGTGTAAACTGAGAAATAGATAATATACTTCCTTGAACATCTAACAATGACAAATTCATTTTTCCATTTTCATCTTCAAAAACTCTTAAATGAATAATCTTATCTATCATCTTATCTATAATCTCTTGACTATCACCATCACAAAACCCTACCAAAATCATAAACCCTTGATTGATTTTCCCATTCACTTTTCCTTCAATAGTCACATGGCTCTCTCTTACTCTTTGTACAATAACTCTCATTATTTTATCTCCTATCATTTCTTATCAAAAAATGTTATAATCATTATAACAAAATTTATAAAAAAGGAAAGATATTATGGCAACTACATTAGCATATCGTATGCGACCTCAATCACTAGATGATATATTAGGACAAAAACATATTGTTGGAGAAAATACATTCTTTAGACAATTTGTCAAAAAAAATCATCCAATGTCAACAATTCTATATGGTCCACCTGGCTGTGGCAAAACAACTTTAGCAAGTGCGCTTGCTAACGATCTTGGTGTTCCTTTTCGTATATTTAACGCTTCTACTGGCAACAAAAAAGAAATGGATATGATTATTGAAGAAGCAAAATTAAGTGGGGAGTTATTTGTTATTATTGATGAAATTCATCGTTTAAACAAAGATAAACAAGATCATTTGTTGCCTCACATTGAAAATGGCTTATTAATTATTGCTGGCTGTACAACAGCGAATCCTTTTCATTCCATTAATCCAGCCATTCGCTCCCGCTGTCAAATCATAGAAGTTAAACCTTTATCCAGCGATGATATTGTCCAAGGTTTAAAAAATGCATTATCAAGTCCAAACGGTTTAAACAACGAATTTCAATGTCAAGAAGATGCTTTAAAATATATAGCACAGTTAAGTAGTGGAGATATTCGTTATGCTTATAACTTATTAGAAACAGCAAGTATTTTGACAAATAATCAAACGATCACTTTAGAGCTTATTAAAAATTCAACACATAAAGCCAATGCACAATTTGATAAAGATGAAGATCAATATTATGATACATTAAGTGGATTACAAAAATCAATTCGTGGTAGTGATCCTAATGGAGCTATGTACTATTTAGGAAAACTGATTGAAGCAAGATATATTGAATCATTAGAAAGAAGAGTTATCACAACAGCCTATGAAGATATTGGACTTGCTAACCCTAACGCCTGCATGAGAACTGTTATTGCGTTTCAAGCTGCAAAAATCATTGGCTTCCCTGAAGCACGTATTCCTATCGCAAGTGCAATTATTGACTTATGTTTATCACCTAAATCAAAATCTTCAGAAATCGCTATTGATGCTGCTTTATCATCTTTATCCACTTACCCTTATCCTTCCCCTGAATATTTACGATTAACTCCTGTTGGTTTAGAAGAAGATGAAAAATATGATTATAGTCGTCCTGAATTATGGGAATATATTCAATACCTACCACCTCAATTAAGCAAAGAACAGTTTTATATACCTTGGATGACAAGCAATTATGAAAAAGCCTTAGCTGAAAATTATAGACGTATCTTAAAACACGGACGCACTAGCAATATTAAAGAACTTAATAGAAAAAAATGAAGAGCCTAAGTTAACCCTTAAGCTCTTTCTTTCATTATTAATGATTATATTTAGCTACAATATCATTCATAATATTCCATTTCTTTTCCATATCAGCAACCAACTTAAATTGAGTACGGCAACGATCTAAATTATGTGTTGAATATTTCGTTTTAAAATAAGTATCTCCTTGAAGATAATCAGTTAAAAATCTCATTCCACATTCAAATGTCATAACTTTAGCCCCAATAGGTAAAGCATTGATTTCAGCAGATGTCAATTTTCCATTACATCCTTCAATAAATCCTTTTGTATACACTTCAAACAAATGCATACTACATTCAATCTTAGATAAGTCTTTTTCATCTTCTGCACCTGTACTAGCCCCAAAACGAATAGAGTCACCAAAGTCATTAATGGCTAAACCAGGCATAACTGTATCCAAATCAATAACACAAATACCTTGATGTGTTTTATCATCAATCAAAACATTATTCAACTTTGTATCATTATGAGTCACACGAAGTGGTAGCTCACCTGAAGCTTGCATATCAGTTAAAATATTTGCGACATCTTCTCTTTGTAATACAAAATCAATTTCTGCCTGAACATCTTTCACTCGACCAACAACATTTTCTTTAACAGCATTTTTAAATACTTCAAACCTTACTTTTGTATTATGAAAATCTGCAATTGTTTCATGTAAAGTATCAGCAGGATAATCAGCCAATAAACTTTGGAACTTACCAAAAGCTAACGCACTTTGATAAAAATCTTCATCCGTTTTGACTTCATCATATCCAGTAGCTCCAGTTATAAAATGATATGCTCGCCAATAATAACCTTCACTATCTAAATAATATGGCTTTCCCAGCTTATTTAAGATAACAGTTAATGTTTCTCTTTCTGGATTACCACCATTTTCAATAATCTTTTCTCTTAAAAAATCAGTAACATTTAAAATATTTTCCATTAATTCAATAGGTTGTTTAAAAATATTCGTATTCATACGTTGTAAAATAATAGGTACAATCCCCCTATGTTTAATCTTATATTCTAATAAATAAGTATCATTGATATGACCACTTCCATAAGGTTCAACTTTTAAAAGTGTACCAGTAAAATCAAAATGATTAATAACTTCTTTCAATAATTCTTCTCTACTCATGGAAATCACCCCATAACTTTTGAGGATAAATTCCTTCATCCTTCATTTTTTGGATAGCACCGACAACAACTGGTTTATCTTCTTTATATGTTACACCATACCATTTTGCGGGTGTTGTTAAAACTTCAACAGTTGCTTGTTTATTGTTAAGCATTTGACTCACAACGCTTGGAATAAAATATTCACACTTTAATGGATTTGATTTTAATCCTTGATCTAAAAATGCTTCAAATCCATTACCAATTTCCTTAATAATACTATGACTAAATCCCCAAATATTCATAGAGACAGTTGTTCCTTTTTGAAGTTCAATCCACTTATCATCATCTTCATAAGCAGCTCCATCTTGTGTCTTTTTTATCTTTGTTCTTTCAATGATATTAACCAAATGATATTGATTATCTACTTCACACACACCTCTGGCAACTGTTCCATTTTCAGTTAATGTATTTTCAATTCTAAAGCCAACCATTGCCCAACGGTATAAATCATCATCTTGGTGATTCGCTAGATAATTATAGATAATTTTAAATGAATCTACACCATAGTAATCATCAGCATTAATAACCGCAAAAGGACCATTAATAAATTCTCTACAACAATAAATTGCATGTGCTGTTCCCCATGGTTTAACTCTATCATTTGGAACAGTATATCCTACTGGTAAATCATTTAATCCTTGAAAAGCATAATGGACATTCATAATACCTTCCATTCTATTTCCAATCGTTTCTTTAAAAATATCCTCATTTTCTTTTTTAATAACAAATACTACAGTTTCGAACCCTGCACGTTTTGCATCATAAAGAGAGAAATCAATTATAATATGACCATCTTGATCAACTGGGTCAATTTGTTTTAGGCCTCCATAACGACTTCCCATTCCAGCTGCCATAATGACAAGAATAGGTTTTTTCATAATCTTCCCTCCTTTTACATTTTAACCCAACGTAATTCCATTGGTTGTAATTCTAATGTTTCAACTTTTTCACCATGTACAAATAAGTCAGTTGATAGCGAATCAGTTGTATTATTGATAACAGCAATTTGTCCAATACTTTCATATGCAGCAACTTCTGTATTGACATTACTTACATAATATTTCTTCATTTCATCTTCTTTTCCAGCCGCCCAATAAATTGCACGTAATAATAAACGACAATTTTGTGGAGAGTAAGGTAAACCAGCAAAATAGATGCTACGCCCTGATCCATAAGTATTTGTAACCAATTGTGCATATCCGTGATGTTGATTTAAAATTTGATAATTTTCACCATGAGCATAAATACCATTCATACCTTCACCAAAATCAATATTTCCATCAATATCCTCTAATAAGAAATGTTGTGAATTTACTTCATTATATTTATCATGACTAAGTGTAAAACAAACTTCTTTATCAACACCTAAGACATCACTCAATTGGAAAAATTGCCCTTGATGTTGATATGCTGTTGGATCCCCAACACCAATGAATCCTCCACCTTGATCAACCCAACGTCTTATTCTTGTTACAACATCTTCATCAATCCAATTTTCAGCACCAGACCATGATGTATATTCATCACCAGCATTAATAATAACTTTGTATTGATCTAAAGCTCCATTTTTCACATCATCAAAATTGATAAATTCGATATCAATAGGCATACCACTTAAACATTCAATAATTCCAACATATGAATATATTTCACGATGCCAAATCGCATGATGAACTTGGTTATTCATCCATCTACGTTTTGCCCCCCAGCAATTCAAAATAGCAACTTTAAATGGTGATACATAAGCACTTGTTCCTTGCGTTGTATCATGAATACTTCTAAATTCATCAACAACATGAGTAATTGTATCAATAAAACCAGGCCATTCAATAGCTAATTTTAAATAACCTCCATATCCAATACGATCTAATGGACTTCTTAAAATTGCACGTCTTGCTTTTAACCAATTGGTATGTGCCTCACCAATAGGATCTCCACCTTCAGTAAAAACATCAGGGAAGAAATATGGTAATAAACGTCCTTCAGTGTATTTTACACCTTTAATATCAGAAATCATTCTCATTGTTACACCATCACCAACTGAACCAACAACTGCATCTAACCCAATAGATTCAAAATATGGTCCATATGGTTCAGTTCCAATCCAATGATCCCCTAAGAACATCATTGCTTCTTTTCCATAACTATGAACAATATCTACCAATTCTTTAGCAAGCTTACAAACTTCTCTTTGTTGAAATTCAATAAAATCTTTAAATTCTTTGGAAGGAACTCTAAATAAAGAATTATGATACCCTTGATCTACAATAAATTCAGGTCTAAATTTATAACCTGCCCATTTTTCAAATTGTCTTAAAATATATGGAGAAACACTGGCACTGTAACCAAACCATTCTACATATTTTTCTCGTTTTTGATCATCAAATGTTAAAGTGAATTGATGAAAGAAAGTTGTAAAACGAATAACATTTACATGTGGATTATCTTCACAGAACTTCTTTAATTTTTCTTTCACAAATACTTGTGTTTTTGGTTGACGTACATCAAATGTCAACTGATGAGGCGCATCTTTCCAGTCATTTGTAATAAAGTTATACATATGCACTGGATCCCAAATTAAAAATGCTAAAAAACTTACTGTATAAACATGATATGGTATTGTCGTAATTGTAACTGTTCCCTCTTTTTCATCATATTGCCATAAATCAGTGGATACAATTTGTCCTGTTGTTCTATCTATAACTTCCCACCATTCTTTTGGATCATCAATAAAATTAGGTTTTAATTGTTCAGTATGAAACCCTTTCATTAACGGAATTGTTAATGATGTATCTTTTGCAGTATAACGATCAGTAATTAAATATTCCTGTTGTATTTCTTCAGGATTAGCATTTGCCCAATCGTTATCTTTACGAGTTGTGTAATATGTTGCATAAATCTTTGCATCTAAATCAAGCAATTCTTGTGGCATCTCTGTACCATCGCAATCTCTTATTGCATCAGCTCCTAAACTATTTTTAAGTGCAATCGTTTCATCAATAACATCCAAATCTGTAGGAAGAGTTAATCTTCCATAATTTTTCATTCTTGTTCTCCTTCTTTATATTCTAAAATATTCATTTCTGTATCTATATCGAAGAAATGTGTTTTACCCATAATATATGTGAAAGATCCCTCATCACCTGATTTTAAAGGTGAACTTCCTGGTGTTTTCACAACAAATGGTCTATCGTCTTTAACCATATGAATAAAACTTTCAGCTCCCATTAATTCCACAACATCAACTTTGCTTTGGAATGATGATTCAGGATGATGTTGAATATATTGAGGATGAGTTGAAATATCTTCAGGTCTGATACCCATAGTTACTGTTTTTCCAACGTATCCTTTTTCTTTTAAGATTGTTGCTTTATCATCAGGAATTTCAAGTTTGATATCAGTCAATTGAATATATAATTTTCCATCTTTCTCACTTATTGTACCATCTCTAAAGTTCATTTGTGGACTTCCAATAAATCCAGCGACAAACTTATTAATTGGATGTTCATATAAATATGTTGGAGCAGCAACTTGTTGCACACGTCCATCTTTCATAACAACAATTCTTGTCCCCATAGTCATTGCTTCAGTTTGATCATGAGTTACATAAATAAATGTTGTTCCTAGTTGTTGATAAATTTTTAATATTTCAACACGCATTTGCACTCTTAATTTTGCATCTAAATTACTTAAAGGTTCATCCATCAAGAATACTTTTGGTTCACGAACTATTGCTCTTCCTAAAGCAACACGTTGCCTTTGTCCACCTGATAAAGCTTTAGGTTTACGTTCTAAATATTGTTCAATATCAATTGCTTTTGCAGCTGCACGAACGCGGCGATCAATTTCATCTTTTGGAACTTTTGCAATTTTCAATCCAAATGCGATATTATCATAAACACTCATATGTGGATATAAAGCATATGATTGGAAAACCATTGCAATATCTCTATCTTTTGGTGCGATATCATTCATTAATTTTCCGTCAATATATAATTCACCTGCAGAAATATCTTCTAATCCTGCAATCATTCTTAAAGTTGTAGATTTCCCACATCCTGAAGGACCTACAAATACTATAAATTCTTTATCAGCAATTTCTAAATTAAAATCAAAAACTGCTTGTACATTATTATCATAGATTTTATCTATATGTTTTAAAGATAATGTTGCCATATGATTCCTCCTACTTATATTTTTTATTGTATAGATATAATAACACCAAAAGTCCTATTAATCCAATTAATTCCATTGCTAAGCCTGTATACCCTATTTGACTTTGTCCCACGCACACCAATGCAAAAGACACAACAAATACAATACCAGTGACTATATTTTTTGACATATTACTCATATATTCACACCCCTAATCCTTAAGTCCACCAAGTGTCATACCTTGAGTTAGTTTCTTTTGAACCATAATGTATAAAATCAACGTTGGTAACATAACAATAACCAATCCAGCATAAAGTTGACCATAGTTTGCAGCCGCCATTTGCCCTTTTGATAAAGTAACCAAACCAACAGGTAATGTTTTTGAAGCACCTGGCATTAACGTCAACGCAATAATATATTCATTCCAAAACGCCAAGAAATTAAACAAAATAACTGTAATAATACTTGGTTTAGCCATAGGTGCCATAACTTTTAACATTGTTTTAAAATAACTACATCCATCAATAAAAGCAGCCTCTTCATATGCTCTGGGTAATGTTTTAAAATAACTACTCAATAAATAAATAGTAAACGGAAGTGCAGTTGAAGCATAGACAACAGCTAAAACAAAAATATTATCAAGGAAAAAGCCTTGTCCGAGTATACTATAAAAAACATCATCCCAATCAAGTAACATCAAGAAAATAGGTACAACAATATAGTTCACGTTAATAAATAAACCAGCCATAAATAATGTATTTAAAAACTTTTTACCTTTAAATTCAAATCTAGCCAAAACATATGAAGCTGGTAAAGAAATAACAATCAATAACACCAATGCCAAAGCAGTGACAATAACTGAATTCATAAAATACTCAGCCATTCTTGCTTTTTCAAATGCATCAATAAAATTTTGAAAATAAAAGCTTACAGGTAATGTCCATGGACTTCCTTGGAACTCAGCATTTGTTTTTAATGATGAAATAAATACCCAAGCAACTGGAACAATAATAGAGATAGCCAAAGTAATGAGAGCTACATAAACAAAAACTTTATACAATTTATCAACACTTACTTTTTTCATATATTGCCCTCCTTAGAATTCCAATTCATCACGTTCTGTCACCTTATTAATAACAGCACTTAATAAGAATGAAAAAATAAATGTAATAGCACCAATTGCCATACCATAACCATAACTTGCATTACTATAAGCCTGATCATATAAATAGAATAACAATACTCTACTTGCACCATCAGGTCCACCACTTGTCATAACTTGAACCAATAAGAAACTTAAATTAATTGTACTAATAACAAAAAATGTTAATGTTGTACGAATATTACTCCAAATCAATGGTAATGTAATTGAAAAGAATTGTCTCACTTTTCCACATCCATCTAATTCAGCTGCCTCATAATAATGTGCTGGAATAGATGACATACTTGCCATATACATAACCATATAATAACCTATTGCCTGCCAAATCAAAGCAAAAGCAATAGAATACATGACAATAGATTGATTTCCTAAGAATTGAACGCCAACCCAACCTTCTTCATGAAATATACTTAAAAAACTGTTTATTAATCCATTTGTAGAAGGATCATAAATCGCACTAAATATTGCTCCAATAACTACGATTGAAAGAATATTAGGAATATAGAAAATAATTCTAAAGAAATTTTGTCCTCTTAATTTTTCTCTAACCAAAATTGCTGCAAATAATATTGCTAAAGCTAATGTAAAGACTGTTACTATCACAATCACAAATATTGTATTTTGGAAAGATCTAATAAAATTCATATCTTTAAATAAAATCAAAAAATTATTAATTCCTACAAATTCTTTAACATCTGAAAATCCACCCCACTTCAATGTAGACATAATAAACACATTGATTGTTGGATAAATCATAAATACAGTAAATAAAATAACCGCAGGAGCAAGACACATAATCACAAAACGTCTTTTTTCTTTTGTCTTATTCATAGACACCCTCCTTTATATGAATAGAGGCGGTGTTCCCACCGCCTGCCATCTTGTCTCATTTCATTTTTAAATTATTCTTATTTTTTTGCTGCTTCTGCGTTTGCTTTTTCAATTTTAGCAATTGCATCAAGAGATTCACTATACCATTTTTCAACTGTTTTATCACCATTCATAACTGAGTTAACAGAACCGAATAAAATACCAGTTTCACCAAGTAATGTTACACCTTCAACTGCTTCAGCAGCCATAAATGTTGCAGAGTTTGTTTTTACACCTTTTTCAGCTAAAGTATAATAAGGAGCTTCAGCTTCAGAGATTCTTTTTTCATACCCTTTGATTGGAAGTAAATAACCAGGATTATAAACATCTTCTCCAGCTTCTTTAGAAGCTTTTTCATTTTTACCACCATATTTGCGGAATAAGTCAGCAGCTTCATCACTATAACAATAAGCAATAAATTGTAAAGCCAAGTCTTTATTTTCAGCTTTTTCAGGCACATACATTTGTTCAACAAAGTTAGTAGAATAAGTATCTCCACCTTTTTTAACAGCAGGAATACCCATCATACCCCATTCAAATCCTTCAGGAGTTGTAGCAGCCATTTCACCTGGTAACCAAGTTCCGTTAGGAATAAATAAGGCTTTACCATCAATAACAGCTTGTTGATTCTTAGTAAAATTATCACCATTTGCATTAGCAACTGTTGTTTCTAATGTATAATCTTTTAATTTCCCGACAATTTCAAAAGCTTTTTTTACTTCAGGAAGTTTCCAAGCTTCACTATCATAAGCAATTAACTTTGCATAAGTTTCAGGACCAGCAGTTGCATTTAATAATGAAGTAAAGAATGCATCAAAATATCCAGCAGTTGGATAAGTAAATAAAGCAATTCCCTCTTTTTTAGCCTTTTCACCCAATTCAAACATAGCATCCCAATCAGTTGGTACATCCCAACCTTTATCTTTTAATAATTTAGCATTATAGAATAATCCACAAGGACCTAAGTTAAGAGGTGCTAAACGTAATTTTCCATCACCATAAGGATCAGCAGTAGCCCCTTCTACGAATGGAGTCAATATTTTATCTTTAACTTTTTTATCTTCTCCAGGAATTTCTGTTTCTAATAAAGCAGAAATATCAGCAATTTGTTTTTCTTTGATAAGTGTATCAGTTAAACCACCAACAGCTCCGACAGATAAATAAATAACATCAGGAACATCTTTTCCAGAAGTTAATTTTGGTCTTAAGACATCACTGATTTTTTTCTCAAAAGTTGATTCAACTTTCACACCAGTTTTTTCTTCAAACTTTTTAATAACTTCTTGCCAACCTTTTGTTCCATAACCACCATCTAATCCAGCAACTTTTAATGTTTTACTTTCATTAGCAACTGATTCTTTATTGTCAGTTCCACATCCAACAAGTAAAGTTCCACACATAAGTAATGAAAGCCCCAAAGATAACACTTTTTTCATTTTCATATGTCTTTTTCCTCCTTCATGATATCTTATAATAACAATATATATAAATGTAAGCGTTTTATCTATGCTATAATTGTTTATTTTTTTATATATATTGCTATCACAAAAGAAAAAGTGTAAAATATATATAGAAACATGGAGGAGGATTATCTATGAGCAACAACCGTATTAATATTATAGATGATAATTTCTTTGATCATAAGTCACAACTGATGTATGTCAGTTATTCAAAATTTGGTCAAGACTGGAAATCATTGAAACACTTTCATCCTTTTACTGAAATCTTCTTAGTATTAGATGGTGAAGGCATCTTCACTGTTGAAAACAAAAGTTTTGATATAAAAACAAATGATTTAATTATTGTTCCTCCAAATGTTTATCATCAAGAACTTTCCCATGATAGCAAACCTTTAGAATATACTGTTTTAGGTGTTGAAGATTTGTTGTTTCAAATTGAAGATCCAAACCAAAACTTTATTTATCAAAACTTTGATAGAGACAATGAAGATATTCTTTATTATTTTCATCATTTATTAATGGAAAGCGAAAATAAAGAACTTGGTTATGATACAGTTTGTCAAAAGTTATTAGAACTTCTTATATTAAAAATCATAAGAAAGATGAATATTAACCTAGAAGCTCATCAAGTCATTTTACCTATTAAAAGAGAAATTCGTATGATATGTCATTATATTGATCAAAATTATTCAGAAAATCTATCTTTAGAAAGCCTTGCTCAATATATGAAAATGAATAAATACTATATGGCTCATGAATTTAAAAAATATATGCATATATCTCCCATTCAATATTTAATCAAAAGACGTATCAAAGAATGTCAATCTTTATTAAAAACATCTAGTTTATCAGTTTCAGAAATTTCCGAGGCTGTTGGTTTTTCTTCACAATCCTATTTTTCTCAAATATTCAAAAAAGAAATTGGAATGACCCCTTTAGAATATCGTCAAAGCAATACACAGGATCATAATACACAAGATATCCAAAAGAAATTTGTTATAAAACAAAGCTGAAAATAAATTTATAATCATAAATCATACTTATAAAAATTCAACTTATATACCCCTATACACAAAAACGTATAAACAAAAGTTCATACGTTTTTTTCTTTTATTCATTCACTTTTTCAAAGGCTTGGGGTACCATATGTTTATCTTCTTTGTTTTTATATTGATAATACGCAATTGTTAATATTGAACAAACAATGATAATAGCTACAAATATCCAAATTTCTTTATTTAATGATGGTGATGTGATACTAATTGTTTTTCTAAATCCATCCACACTATAAGTATAAGGTACAAATGGATGAATCATTTTATAGAATGAGCTTGAAGTATCTAATGGATATGTTCCAGCTGACCCACCTAAATTGATAATCATAAAAATAAGTAATAGGAATTCTCCAATATAACCCGTTGTTAAGCTCAATAACATAACCAATGACATAAATGTAGCTGAAACAAGAATAGCAAATAAATAAGTCAACAATAAATGTTCTGGTTCAAAACCATTGATATATACTAAAGAACTAACCATCATAATTGCACAAAGTGTTGAAATAGAATACATAACAGTTGCTTTAGAAGCCCAATATTTCAATCCATTCTTAACACCTTTTATACCTTCTCTTATAGGATACATAAGTGTAAACGCTAATGCTGAAACATATAGCGCAACACTCATCATATAAGGTGCCATTGCGTGTCCATTATTTTCTACTTTAGATATTTCTATGTGTTCAACGTCTAATGGTGCTGACATCATATCCGTAGTCAAATCAGTAAAATCAATCTGACTTTTCTTTGCACCTGTTGATAGTGCATCGTGTAGTGTTTTTGTTCCTCCTTTTGCATCAGCTATACCACTTCCTAAGGTTTTTGAACCATTAGTCAATCGTGATGCTCCTTGATTCATCAATCCAGCTCCTGATGTCAACTTTTTTGAACCATTCATCAATATTGAATTATATTCTATTAATTGACTTGCTCCTTGATACAAATGATTAGCTCCATCACTAAGTTGTTGAATTCCATTAACCAAAGGAGGTGTTGATTGTTTCATAACATTTAATCCTGAGACTAATTGTTGAGAACCTTCATTTAAAGTGACATGATAACTTATCAATGTATTTAATCCCTGAGATATTTGTTCAACACTATCTGTATATACTTTCAATCCATTTTGTAAACCATTTTGAGGATCAGTCAATCCATAATTAATTTGATCTAATCCACTTGTTACTATTTCACTTGCTTGAATAAGTCCAACTTTATGTGGTTCGTTTATTGGATCATCAGTTGATTGAACAAATGCATCATATAAATTTTTTAGTCCATCCACATTCTTTGTTTGACTTTCTATCATTTGTGAAGTCATTAATTCTAATCCAACATGATCATCATTTCCAATAATATAAGAATTCATTTCACTAGAAGTCTTTAAAGCTTTTAACAAAATCTCTTTTTCATCACTATTTAATGATGATTTTTCTAAAAATTCAATAGCTTCTTGATTAAATTGTTGAGATTGAGCAGCATCTTTTGTTAGTTTTAAAACATAATTTTGAACACCTTGCATTTGATTCTTTGTTGCATCATTTGGAAGACTATTTTTCAATTGATTAGCTATATTGACTAACCCATGTTTTAATTTCAAATTCACGTCTTGAACTTGAGTAACACCTTGAGTTAAAGATTGAATTCCATTATTTAACTTATCATTATTTTCAACAAGACTATTTGTTCCAAATACAACTTGTGCAACACTCTTTGTATAATTTTGAATACCTTCTTGCAATCTTTGTGCCCCATCATTTAACTGATTAACCCCCAAAGAAAGATCCTGTGTAGAGTTATTTAAAGTCTTTAATCCATTTTTTAATGAATATGTTCCATTATGAATATTTAATACACCATCAGTATAATCTTTTAAACCTTTTGTTAAAGTTTGACTTCCATCTTGAAAAGTAAGTGTACTTGATGCCAATATTTCTAAATTTTTAGAAATCTTTTCATTTCCATCAGATAATTGATTCATTCCATCTAATAATTGCTGTGTTCCATCACTTGCATCAAACAAACCATGAGATAAAGTTCCTAAAGAAGTAAATAAAGTTTTCGCATACGTTTTTGTTACTGATGTAGATACTTCTTCTTTGATTTTTGCAATTGCTGAATCATCCATTTTAGATGCAACATAATTTGTTCCTGGATTTGTTGTATAACGAAGAATCATTTTTTGTGGTTCATCATCTAACAAGGTTGTTGCATTCTTAGAAAAGTCACTAGGAATAGTCACAACCATATAATAATCACCATTTTCTAATCCATTAAAAGCATCATTAGCATCTACAAAATGAAAATCTAAAGAATGATTTTCTTTTAAATTATCAACCAATTCTTTACCAACATTTAATGTTTTATCATTATAAGTGACTTCCTCATCCTCGTTAACAATAGCAACTGGTAAATCTCCACTATTTCCATAAGGATCCCACATAGAACCCAAGAAAACACATGCATAAATACTTGGTATTAAAATAATTGCTATGAAAACAACTTTTATCCAAGTATTGTGAAATATGTTTTTCCATTCCTGTTTTATCATAAAACGCCTTCTTTCTCCTTTTTCTAAGATATTATATATCCATGGATATATAATATCTATAATGTATTATAGTATCTTTTCTATAAATGTCAATTCTTTTATATTTAAATTTTTATTTTTATGAAAATATGCTAGAATAGATGTTAGGGTGAATGGATATGAAAATTAGACAAAGTTTTGAACAGGCTATTTGTATATTATTACTTATTGGAGTGAATGAATCTCATATAAAAAGCCATGAGCTATCAGAAAAATTGAATATTTCTGATTCTTATTTAAAAAAAATCACCAGACAACTTGTTGTTGCTGGTTTTATTGAATCACGAGCAAGTAAACGTGGAGGGTTTTTATTGAAAAAAGAATTAGATGACATTACTCTTTTTGATATTTTTGAAGTGATTGAAGGTAAAGAGAGTTTTGTGGAAACAACTCATCTTGTAGAAAGAGTTTTTGAAAATTCAATGAGAATCAAAGAAACTGAAGATATTATTCTTGATTATTTACATAAAGCTGAAGAACAATACAAAGATAAACTTAAGGAAATCACTCTCAGCGATATCGTTCATAGTGCTCAAAAATCATCTGATTAATATTCTTTCATATTCATCTATTTCATATAGCATAAAAAAATGAGAAGAGCATCTCGCTATTTCTCATTTTTTATATCTTCAACAATTTTAGTTACAGTCTTATCAAAACATGTTAAATCAACTTCATACCAATGCATATCAAACTGATTTTTAAACCATGTATATTGTCTTTTCGCATATTGTCGTGAATGTTTCTTTATATTCTCATAAACATCATCTAAAGAACAAAGTCCTTCAAAATAATCAAACCACTCTTTATAACCAATAGCTTTCATGCTTTGATGAGCTCTTGTTAGACCATTTTTATATAAAGAACAAACTTCTTTTTCTAATCCTAAATTTTTCATTACATCTACACGTTGATTAATACGTTCATATAGCAATTCTCTATCAATCGTTAAACCAACAAAATAGGCATCATATATACATTCATGCTTTTGTTTTGCTAATTGCTCACTTTTTCTTTGTCCTGTTTGCTCATAAATACCAATTGCACGTAAAACACGTTGACGATTATTTTCATGTAATTCTAATGCACTTGATTGATCTATGGACATTAAATAATTGTAAAGTTGATGATTATCTAAATGAGCATATTTTTCTTTCATATCTTCATGATTATCCTGTGTTTCACTAAACTCATAATCATAAAGCGTTGCTTTAATATAAAGCCCTGTTCCACCAACAAGAATTGGAGTTTTTCCTTTTGATAAAATTTCTTGGATTTTCTTTCTTACCGTTTCTTGAAACTCTTTAACACTATACGAGTCTGTTGGGTCTTTAATATCAACAAGATGATGAATAATTCCTTGTGTTTCTTCCTTTGTGACTTTTGCAGTTCCTATATCCATTTGTTTATAAATTTGCATAGAATCACCACTAATAACTTCACCATCAAAAACTTTAGCTAGTTCTACACCCATTTTTGTCTTACCAACACCCGTTGGACCTACGACAACAATAACTTTATTCATCAATTCGTCCAATCCCTAACAAACTATATAGAATAGAAATAATCACAGAAACAACTATTGTCAGTCCAAAAGAATGAATATGAAAATCTGGTGATAAAATATTTTGTGCTAATGACAATACAAAACCATTAATCACAAGTTGAAACAAACCAAATGTCATTATAGTAAAAGGAAATGCCAAAAATGTTAAAATAGGTTTAATAAATGTATTTAATATAGCTAAAATAATAGCAACCAAAAAAGCAACTTGAAAATCTTTTACATAAACACCATCAAACAAATGATCCACAATCATAATCACTGCTGCACCTAAAATAAAATCAAAAACAAGTTGAGTAACACCTTTTTTCATCTAAACCACCCTCTTAAATAATTTTTCTAATTCATAGTCACTATAAAACAAAATCGTTGGTCTTCCATGAGGACATACATAAGGATTATCACAACGCATCAAATTATCAAAAATAGTTTGCATATCACTTTGCGATAAATATGTATTTGCTTTTAAAGATGCCTTACAACTCAAAGTTGCAATTGCATGTTCTTGTAAAGAGACGACATCTAAACTGTTTTTATGCAAAACCTCTTGAATCATTTCATCAACAAAGATATTTTCATCAATCTTTTTCATCCATAAAGGTAAACTTCTTAAAATATATCCATGTTCCCCAAAGACCTCTAACGAAATCCCTACATTTTCTAAAAGATGTTTTCTTTCTTCTAAGATTAAGAATTCACTCATTGGATATTCAAATTGTAAAGGCACTAATAAAGGTTGTTTTGTAATATCTAAGTGAGAAAATTGTTCCTTATAATACTCATAATTGATTCTTTCTTGAGCAGCATGTTGATCCATCAAATACATGCCCTTTTCATTTTCACCAACAAGATAAGTTCCATGAATTTGTGCCTTTGCATAAATTTTTTCTTTGATTGGTTTTTCTTTTTCAATAAGTGGTTGTTTGTTTTGAGGAATATATTCTTGAACCCTTTCTTTTTGGACAGGTTGATAAACAACACTATCTTCTTTTATATATGAACTTTTTTCATTTGTTTCTTTTTGAAGTTCAACATACTGAGCTTTTGGTTCATCAAATGTAAAAGTCACTTGATCTAACTGAGGTTTAAATTTTTCTCTTTCTGTTTGTTTGTTTTTAACTTGATATGTCAAATCAATATTTTGTAAAACTTTTGTTACACCATTAAAAATCAAATCTTTTAATTCATATTCTTTAGAAAAACGAACTTCTAATTTAGATGGATGAACATTGACATCTACCAAATAAGGATCCACTTCAATATTAATAACAGCAATCGGATAACGATTATCAGCCAAATAAGGTCTATATGCCTGATTAATAGCATCAATACTCATTGCATTTTTCACATAACGATGATTAACAAGTGTAATGATATTATTTTTAGAAGCTCTTGATGTGTCTATTTTACTTATATATCCGTTAATTTCAAACTCGTCATTTTCTAAAGATACGTTTATCATATTTTTAGCTGTTGCAATTCCATACATACTTGCAATCACTTCTAACAATTGTCCTTTTCCATTTGTTTGAAAAATCAATTTGTCATTATGATACAAACTTATGGCAATGTGTGGATAAGCAAGGGCAATACGTTCCACATATTGATGAATACTTGCAAATTCTGTATTGACTGATTTGAGATATTTTAATCTTGCAGGAACATTTTGAAAAAGTTTTGTGACAGTGATTTGTGTTCCTTTTGGTAAATCGCAAACACCTTCGTTTTTATATTTTCCAAATTCATATTGCACAAAACATCCTTCTTCACCAGTAGATGTTCTTAAATCAAAATGGCTAATAGATGCAATAGAAGGAATCGCTTCCCCTCTAAAGCCTAATGTCATAATATTAAACAAATCATGATCATCTCTAATTTTACTTGTTGCATGACGAGCGAAACACATTTTTGCATCAATGCGTTCCATCCCGTCACCATTATCTACAACTTTAATTTTTTGCAATCCTCCCTCTTCAATAAAAACTTGAATACGTGAAGAACAAGCATCAATACTATTTTCTACCAGCTCTTTTACAACACTTGAAGGTCTTTCAACAACTTCACCAGCTGCAATTTTATTAGATAATACATCATCTAATTGTCTGATTTTTGCCATTTAATCTACCTCCTTTCATTATAATAATTTTTTCAATTCAATTAATGTACTTAAAGCCTCTATTGGAGATAATGTCATAGGATCTAACTTTTCTAATGTCTTTTCTACAACACTTTCTTTTTCTACAACAATAGGCGTAGATGTTGTTTCTAAAACAATATTTTCTATTTTGTTGTTTTCTAAATGATGTAAAATAACCTTTGCACGTTCAATAACATCTTGAGGTAATTTTGCAAGTTTAGCTACATTTATCCCATAAGAACGATGACTTCTTCCTTCCTTTATTTTATATAAGAAAACAATATGATCATCTTCAACAGATGCACTTGCATGAACATTATGAATATGGAAGGCTTCATCCATCATCGTTAATTCATGGTAATGCGTTGAAAATAGAGTCACACATTTTATCTTTGTTGCAATATATTCAATCATTGCCTGAGCAATAGCCATCCCGTCAAATGTTGCTGTTCCTCTACCAATTTCATCAAAGATAACAAGAGAATCTCTTGTTGCATAACGTAAAGCATTATTGGCTTCTAACATTTCTACCATAAATGTTGATTGTCCTGAAATCAAATCATCACTCGCTCCAATACGTGTAAAAATTTGATCAAATATAGGAAGCGAAGCTTGATGACAAGGAACAAACGAACCAATTTGAGCCATAATCACACATAAAGCAACCTGTCTCATATAAGTTGATTTTCCACCCATATTAGGACCAGTTATCAACATAATAGGTTCATCTTCTTTAATATATGTATCATTAGGAACATAATTTTGTCTTGACATGACCTGTTCAATAACACCATGTCTACCTTCTACAATATCAATCATATGTTGATGATTAAATTGCGGTCTCACATAAGCATTTTGACTTGCTTTAGAAGCCAAAGATTGATAAACATCAATTTGTGCGACAATACTTGCAACATCCTGAATCATATGTACATCTTTTTTAATATAATCTCTTATTTGTACAAATAATTCATATTCTAAAGATATCATTTTATCATTAGCACTTAATATTTTTGCTTCCATCTCTTTTAATTCAGGAGTTACAAATCTCTCAGCATTTGAAATACTTTGTTTTCTTGTATATTCAAATTCATCTTTAACTAAAGGTAAATAACTCTTAGTAACTTCAATAAAATAACCAAAAACTCTATTATATCCAACCTTTAAACCCTTGATTCCTGTTTTTTCTCTTTCTCTTTGTTCAAAATCACTCAACCACTGTTTTCCATTTTCACGAATATAACGAATTTCATCTAATTGTTCATTATATCCTTCTTTAATTAATCCACCTTCTTTTAATGTTAATGGGGGATTATCAATAATAGCCTCTTCAACAAGTTCAGTAATATGTGTTAAATCTATAAGTTGTTGTGCAAGTTCATTTGTATAAGGATTATCTAATGCAAGTAATTGATTTTTTAATTCAGGAATCACTTTTAAAGAAGCACTAATCCACTTTAAGTCTCTTGCATTCACATTCCCAAATGCAATTCTTCCAGCTAATTTCTCTATATCATAAATATCATTAATAATATCTTTGATTGTTTCTCTTTCAATAAAGTTATCAATCAATATTTCAATAATATCCATTCTTTTTTCAATTTTATCCTGATTAATCAAAGGTCTTTCAATCCACTGTCTCAGTAATCTTCCACCCATAGCACTCTTTGTATCATCTAATAACCATTGAAGTGTTCCATAACTATCATGTTCGTTATTTTTCGTTAATTCCAATGATTTTTTTGTATAAGAATCCATATAAATATAATCTTCTGTTTTCACTTCTTGAATAACTTGCATATGGTTTAATTCTCTTTTTTGTGTTTCTAACATATAATTCAATAATAAAGAACATGTTTTAATTTGCTTTAAATCTTTAATACCTTCAAATATTTTTTTATATTGATCATTAAATTTATCATTATCAAAATGTGATACAAACACATAATCTAATTTCATATCATCTTGAATAACCAATTCTTTCAAATTTAAAGAATCTATTTGATTTTTCAATAAATGTTCCTGTTTATCAATATTCATAACATAGAACTCACCTGTTGAAATATCACAATAAGCAAGTGTATAGTGAAAATCAAAAACACCCAATGCACCCATATAATGATTACGTTTTTCGTTCAAAGATTCATCCATAATTGTTCCAGGTGTAATAATTTGAACAACACCACGTTCTACAATTCCTTTTTTTCCAGGCTCACTTAATTGTTCAACAATAGCTACTTTATGACCTAAATCAATTAGTTTTTGAATATATCCTGTCACAGAATGAAAAGGAACACCACACATTGGTACTCTTTCTTTAGCTCCTGCATTTTTTCCTGTCAACGCTAAATCTAATGCTTTTGATACAACAATAGCATCATCAAAGAACATCTCATAAAAATCTCCTAATCTAAACATCACAATAGAATCTTGATTTTCTTCTTTAATTTTTAAATATTGCATCATCATTGGCGAATATTTTTGTTTCATTTTACCACTTCCTTTATAACTACCCCATTATAACATAATTCAACATATAAAGAAAAGAATTCCTTTTTCAATTTGGAATTCTCTTACTTAATGAAATGTGGATTAATTTGAATATCTTCTAAATCATCCCAAATCTCTTCTTCATCTTTTACTTCTACTTTTATACAAGTTTCTCCAGTAATTTCAATTTGCATTTCTTTCTCTATTTCCATAGTTGCAGTGTTTTGGTTAAGTGATGCTGATAAACATTTTGGTTTTTCTATACATCTTGCTTTCACCTGATCACTTGTTTCCAATTCTCTATCTTCTTTTTTAGAAACTTGCATATCATCAATATAAGTTACCTGATGTTTTTCCACCATAGATTCTTTTTCTTCATCAAAACTATACCAAATATGAACATCAAATGTTCCAATAATTTTAGGTACTCTGTTCTTTATTGCTGCCTCATAATGATGATTTGCCATCCAACATCCTAATATTTCATCAGGATTATGACTTAATGTAAAAGAGTAAGTACTTTTAGATAATTTCTTACCTTTTGCTACAATTGCTTTTGTATAAATCTCTCTAATGTTATGACTCATAACTCCACCTCTTTATACTATATGACAATTTGCTTAATTTACCACTCTTTTTATCAATTTTATACATCAATATTTTTTAATATGCTGATAGTTCAATACTATAAAGTTCAAAACACTTAAGAAAAAATATAACTTTTCTACTAAAACTTACTATATTAATCATATGAAAAAAGGACTATTTCTAGTCCTAACAAATACTATTTCTTATGAGATGTTGAAGATTCTTTTAACACAACATCATGTGCTCCACCTTCAACAATACTTGTTGCTGAAACAAGTGTAATTCTTGCTTTTTGTTGTAGTTCAGGAATTGTTAATGCTCCACAGTTACACATTGTTGATTTAATTTTACTTAAAGATAAACCAACATTGTCTTTTAAAGAACCAGCATATGGAACATAAGAGTCAACGCCTTCTTCAAATGAAAGCTTTGCATCTCCTCCCATATCATAACGTTGCCAGTTTCTAGCACGAGCACTACCTTCTCCCCAATATTCTTTCATATATTGACCATTGATACTTACTTTATTTGTTGGAGATTCATCAAAACGAGAGAAGTATCTTCCTAACATGATGAAATCACTACCCATTGCTAAAGCAAGTGTCATATGATAATCATGAACAATACCACCATCACTACATATTGGTACATAAATACCAGTTTCTTTAAAGTATTCATCACGAGCCTTTGCAACTTCAATTGTTGCTGTTGCTTGTCCTCTACCAATACCTTTTTGTTCACGAGTGATACAAATAGAACCACCACCGATACCAATTTTAATAAAATCAGCACCAGCTTCAGCTAAAAATCTAAATCCATCAGCATCAACAACATTTCCAGCTCCTACTTTCACAGTATCACCATAATGTTCTCTAATCCAATCAATTGTTAATTTTTGCCATTCAGAGAAACCTTCGCTTGAATCAATACATAAAACATCTGCACCAGCTTCTACTAATGCTGGAACACGTTGAGCATAATCTCTTGTATTAATACCAGCACCTACAATATATCTTTTCTTATCATCCAACAATTCGTTAGGATTTGATTTTTTTGATTCATAATCTTTTCTAAATACAAAATATCTTAAATTTTGTTCATCATCAATAATAGGTAATGAATTTAATTTATGATCCCAAATAATATTATTTGCTTCTTTTAAAGATACACCTTCTTTTGCAGTTACTAATTTTTCAAAAGGTGTCATAAAGTCAGCAACCTTTGTATCTAAGTCCATTCTAGAAACTCTATAATCTCTACCTGTCACAATACCAACTAGCTTCCCGTTTGCAGTTCCATCGTGAGTTACAGCCATTGTAGAGTGTCCTGATTTTTCTTTTAAATCCAAAACATCTTTTAAAGTTTGTTCTGGAGTGATATTTGAATCACTTGTCACAAAACCTGCTTTATAATCTTTAACACGTTTAACCATTGCTGCTTGATTTTCAATTGTTTGAGATCCATAAATAAATGAAACTCCCCCTTCTTTAGCTAAAGCAACTGCCATTGTATCATTAGATACAGATTGCATGATTGCTGAAACCAAAGGAATATTTAAAGATAATGCAGGTTCCTCACCTTTTTTAAATTTAACCAATGGAGTTCTTAAACTCACATTCTTTGGTTGGCACTGAGCACTTGAGTACCCAGGCACTAATAAGTATTCATTAAATGTATGAGATGGTTCTTCAAAAATGTATGCCATGTTTGTTCTCCTTTATTATAATTTTTGAAAATTATATAAACTTTTGTCGTTTTAGTCAACCTTTTTCTTCAATTGTTCGTTAATATCTTCTTGTATTTGTAATAACAATTCATTAACTTCTTGTTTTAAAGTTAAATAATTAGAAACAATAGGATGATTATCAAAATAATTTTTCTTATTTTCATATTCTTTAATAATATCTGAACTATTTATTCCTTGATATTTATCATTCACAATTCTTTTTTGTAAAACTTTTAATTCCTCTTCTAAATCAAGCAATTCTTTATGTTCTTTCATTAAAGATTCATACTTTTTAAATTCCTTAACAACTTCCTGATTTAAAATCCATTCATTTAAAGCTCTCGCTTTTTGTTCAATATCCTTATTCAATTTCTTCACCTTTTAAAGCCCATGTTTTCACTTCAGTCACTTTGACTTTCACAATTTGACCTATATGTTCCTTATTTCCTTTGAAATTAATAAGCTTTTGATGTTTTGTATATCCTGTTAACATTTCATCATCTTTCTTAGATGTTCCCTCAACAAGAACTTCTACAATTTCATTCAAATACTTTTGATTTTGTTTTAAAGCTTTTTCATTGACCAAATCATTTAAACGATAAAGTCTTTGTTCCTTTGTATGAATATCGATGTTATCTTCCATTCTTGCCGCTGGTGTTCCCTCACGTGGTGAATAAATAAATGTATATGCCAAATCATATTCACAATGTTCATATAAAGTCATTGTATCTTCAAATTGCTCATCTGTTTCATCGGGGAAACCAACAATAATATCTGTCGTTACAGTACAATCAGGAATTTTGGCTTTAATCTTATCAAATAAAGTCAAATATTGTTCACGTGTATAACGTCTTCCCATTCTTTTTAAAACATCACTATTTCCTGATTGAACAGGTAAATGAATTGCTGGCATGATGTTATCATATTTCGCAATCATATCAATCATTTCATCACTAAAATCCCATGGATGACTTGTTGTAAAACGTATACGAGGGATTCCAATTTTAGCAACATCTTCCAATAACGATGCAAAATCATAATCACCTTCAAAGTCTTTTCCATAAGAGTTCACATTTTGTCCAAGTAATGTGACTTCCTGATAACCTTGTGTCTTTAATTCTTCAACCTCTTTAATGATTTCTTCTTTTAAACGAGATCTTTCTTTTCCTCTTGTATAAGGAACAATACAATATGTACAAAACTTATTACAACCATACATAATATTCACCCATGCTTTATAAGGATGAGCACGATGACTTGGTAAGTTTTCAATCACATCTCCCTCTTTAGACCACACTTCTAATACCATTTCTTTTTCTAACATAGCCTGTTTTAAAAGAATAGGTAATCTATGAATATTATGTGTTCCAAAAATCAAATCTACTTGAGGGTGTTTTTCTAATATTTTATTGATAACAACTTCTTCTTGAGCCATACACCCACAAATACCAAAGATAATATTTGGATTTGTACGTTTCACTTTCTTTAAATAACCAATTTTACCAAACACCTTTTCTTCAGCATTTTCTCTAATCGCACAAGTATTCAATAAAACAACTTGAGCATCTTTAATCTCATCAGTCTCTCTATAACCTAAGCTCTCTAAAATACCAGCCAATGTTTCACTATCACGTTCATTGGCCTGACATCCATAAGTTTGAACGAAATATTTTTGTCCCTTTCCAATTCCAACCATATCACTAGGAATTTCATACGCATCATTAATATGATGAATTTCATCTTTTCCTCTATGTTTTGCATCTTTTAAAGATGGTCCTTTAAAATATTCACTATAATCTTTCATTTTCTCACCGCTTTCTGCTCTATTATATCAAATTTATAAAAATAAGAAAGAAAAAAACAAGGACAATTGCCCTTATTTTATCCAAAGAAACCATCAGGTTGAATTGAAAAGTATAATGCAGCACCATCAGGTGTTTTCTTAAATAATGCTTTACAATGTGCAGCAGCTTCTTCAGGAGTTAATTCAGTTTCAACTTCGAATTCTCCTTTAATTCCTACTTTTTTAATAAATTTACATTTTACTTTATCATCTTCATACCCATCAAAAAAATCAACAAATTTTTGTACTTGAGCTGTTTGCATTAAAATTTTACATTTTGCCATATTCATTTCCTCCTTAATATCTACTCCTAATTATACCCACTTTTCATAAAAAAAGAAAGCCTTTTTAAAACATTTCTACATTTAATCTTAAAGAAGTGACAACTTGTTCATCTATCGTTACATCATAAAAAGATGGAATACAATAAATTTCATGACCACCTGATGCAACATAACCTCTTGCAATAGCAATCGCTTTCATTGCTTGATTTAATGCAGCCGCTCCAATAACTTGAATTTGTATATTTTGATGTTCACGCAACAAGCAAGTCAATGCACCTGCAACTTTACTAGGGTTAGACGATGAAGATACTCTAATCATTTCCATTATAAAAATTCCTCCTTGCCCATATATATGAACAAAGAGGATATTTTATACCATAAAAGGATGAGTAGGATCAATGCGTATTCTTTTAATACTTTCACAAACATTGTTCTTATTAAAACGTAAAACAACAGCAGATAATTGTCCTTCACTCTCTGCAACAGTAAAAGGTGTCATTAATCCATTTCTCATTCTTTGAATAATCAATTCTTTTTGACAACCAATAACACTTTCATAAGGTCCTGTCATTCCAACATCAGTTTGATAAGCTGTATGATTGCTTAAAATTTTTTCATCTGCAGTCGCAATATGTGTATGTGTCCCTAACACTGCAGAAACCTTACCATCAAGATAATACCCTAAAGCCACTTTTTCACTTGTTGCCTCAGCATGAAAATCAACAATATGTATATCACTTGTATCTATTTTTAAAACTTCATCAATAGCCTCAAATGGATTTTGCGATTTTCCATCCATAAAAGTAATTCCTAATAAATTAGTCACTC
Organism: uncultured Erysipelotrichales bacterium; assembly: GCA_910586805.1. GTDB lineage: Bacteria > Bacillota_I > Bacilli_A > Erysipelotrichales > Coprobacillaceae > MGBC140090. Next base: position 25,827 of record CAJUJC010000002.1, read on the forward strand.
TTATTTTTTTTCCTTTCACCACAATCTCTCTTGAACCTACACCAGGCAATGCTTTAGGTTGGTTATAAGGAACAACCAAACGATCAGCTTCATCAATATAATCCAATAATTCTTTTTTAGAAAAGGTATGATTTCCCATTGTCATCATGGAAATACCTTGAAACAAAAACTCTTCATAATGTCTTTTAATCAATCCTTTTCCATGTGTTGCATTTTCAACATTTGCAATCACAACATCTATTTGATACTTTTCTTTAATTTTTGGTAAATATTTTTCAATCATTTCTCTACCAATAGAAGAAAAGACATCACCTATAAATAAAATATTCACTCTATCACCTCGTTTTTCAAAAAAAGATAGGTCTTTTTCCTATCTTTTATTTAGCAATTTCATTTGCACGAATTTCCCTAATAACTGTTACCTTAATATGTCCAGGATAAGTTAATTCATTTTCAATTTTATCCTTGATTTCTCTAGCTAACTTATGACTTGTTAAATCATCAATCTTATCAGGTTTGACAATAACACGAACTTCTCTACCAGCCTGAATAGCAAAAACTTTATCAACTCCATCAAAGTTCTTAGAAATTTCTTCAAGTTTTTCAAGTCTTTGAATATAGTTTTCAATTGTTTCACTTCGACTTCCAGGTCTAGCAGCAGATAATGTATCAGCTGCTGCAACAATAATAGATATAACACTTGTTGGAGCGACATCACCATGATGAGATTCAATAGCATTAACAACAGTCGCATTCTCACCATATTTCTTAGCAAATTTAGCTCCTAATTCAACATGACTACCTTCCATTTCATGATCTACTGCTTTTCCTAAATCATGTAACAAACCAGCACGACGTGCTAATTGTTGATTCAATCCAAGTTCCGCAGCCATCATTCCAGCAAAATGAGCAACTTCTAATGAATGTTGTAAAGCATTTTGTCCATAACTTGTACGATATTTCAATTTACCAATCATATGGATTAATTCTTTATTCATTCTTGATAAACCTAATTCAAAAATAGCATCTTCACCTGTTTTTTGAATCACTTCATCTAATTCATCCTTTGTCTTTTGAACCACTTCTTCAATACGTCCTGGTTGAATACGACCATCACGAATCAAAGTTTCTAAAGATAATCTTGCAATTTCTCTTCGAATTGGATTAAAGCAAGAGATAGTAATGGCTTCAGGAGTATCATCAATAATCAATTCAACACCAGTAGCACTTTCAATAGCCTTAATATTACGTCCCTCTCTACCAATAATACGACCTTTCATTTCTTCACTTGGTAAAGCAACAACATTCACTGTTCTTTCAATTGTTTCTTCTTGTGAATAACGATTAATCGCTGCAGCAATAATATCTTTTGCATATAATGAAGCTTTAGATTTTGCTATATCTTCCTGTTCTTTGATATAAGCAGTGACTTCATTAGCCATTTTTTGTTCTACTTGTTTAAACAATTCTTTTTTTGCTTCATTTGCAGTCATCATTGCAATTTTTTCAAGTTCAACAATTTTCGCATCAATTTGTTCTTTTAATTGAGCTTCTAATTTACCTAGTTCTTCACTTTTTTTATCTAATTGCTTAGATTTTTGATCTAAAACATCTTCTTTCCCCTGTAAAGCAATATCTCTACGATCAATGTTTTGTTCTCTTTGCAATAGTTTATTTTCAAATTTAGTAACTTCCAAGCGTTGTTCCTTGACTTCTTTTTCAGCCTCTAACTTATATTCATAAGCTTGAGTCTTCGCATCAAGAATAGCTTCCTTTACTATATTATCAGCTTTAACAGTTGCTTCATCAATAATTTTTGTAGCATCAACATTTGCTTTTGATACTTTCAATTTTGTAAATACAAAATAAACTAAAAAACCAACACCAACTGCTAGAACATAGGTTAAAATAGCGATGCCCATTGGTAATTCTAACATAAGCTTCCTCCTATTTCCTATGATAAATTTAATTAAAGTGCTTTTAACACATTTCTCATTATAACCTATTTTCATGTACTTGACAATAAATAAAAAAATCAGAAAGCATTTAAGCTTCCTGACTAAACATGACATCTTTTAATTTAGCTTCAATTTCAGCTTGTATTTCAGGATGTTGTGCTAAGAAAATCTTAACATTTTCTCGACCTTGCCCAATTTTTTCTCCTCCATATGCATACCAAGCTCCTGCTTTATCAATAATATTATGATCAACTGCTAAATCAATAACTTCTCCATCTCTAGCAATACCTTTTCCATATACGATATCAACACTTGTTGTTTTAAATGGTGGTGCTACTTTATTTTTGACAACTTTGATATTCACTTTATTACCAACAATGTCTGATCCATTCTTAATCGCTTCACTACGTCTAATTTCGATTCTTACAGTTGAATAGAATTTTAATGCACGTCCCCCAGTTGTTGTTTCTGGATTTCCATACATAACACCAATTTTTTCTCTTAATTGATTAATAAAAATAATTGTGCAAGATGTCTTATTCATCAATCCTGACAAACGACGTAATGCTTTAGACATCAAGCGTGCTTGTAATCCAACAGAAGTATCTGACATTTCTCCATCCAATTCTACTTGAGGAACCAATGCTGCAACAGAATCGACAACAACCAAATCAATAGCATTACTTTTCACCAAAGTTTCAGCAATAGCCAATCCTTGTTCTCCACTATCAGGTTGAGATAAAATCAACTCATCAACATTAACACCTAAATTTTTAGCATAAACAGGATCAATAGCATGTTCTGCATCAATAAATGCAGCTCGCCCACCTTGTTTTTGAACTTCTGCAATAGCATGTAATGTTAAAGTTGTTTTCCCACTTGATTCAGGTCCATAAATTTCAATAATACGACCTTTAGGATAACCACCAATTCCTAATGCTGCATCTAAAGTCATAGATCCAGTTGGAATAACATCAATATCAACAGCTACACGATCACCCAATCGCATGACCGAACCTTTCCCATATGCTTTTTCAATTGATTTAATCGCATCAGCTAATGCCTGATCTTTTTTTTCGCCTTCGCTCACTGCTTTTTTTGTTTTTGTTTTTTCAGCCATAAACTTTCCCTCCTTATCTTCATCTATTTTAAAATATCTAAAATTTTTTCTACTCCAAACATAACCGCTTGTTTTTTAATATCCTCTCTTGATCCTGATAATTCAAAACAATACGTATAAATATCATTCATATAAGCAATGCCTATATAAATCAAACCTACTGGTTTCCCCTCCATTGCTGTTGGTCCTGCATTTCCTGTAAACGAAATACAAAGATCACTAGAAAATAGCTCTTTACCATTTATCGCCATTAATCCAGCAATCTCATTAGACACAACACCATAGGTATCAATAATATCCTGATTAATTTTTAAAACATCTCTTTTAATACGTGTTTGATAACTGACAAGACTCCCTCGATAAACCTGAGAAATACCACTAATGCTTCCTATCGCATTCGCAAATGCACCTACTGTAAAACTTTCAACACTTGCTATAGAAATATCTCTCTCTTTTAACAATGTAGCCAATTCATTCATCTTTACATACTCTCCAAAATATACTGTTGATTTTTAACAAAAACCTCAATACCACTAACCACTGAAATCATTGTTGCAACCCAAATCAAAATCTGATCCATTGGAATACCTAATGCCTTAAACACAACATTATGAAGCAACAAAACACCAATAGCAATCATTTGTGTCATAGTTTTTGCTTTTCCAAGAAAACTTGCTGCCAAAACAACATTCTTTTGACTTGCGACCATACGAATGGCATCCACGATCATATCCCTTGAAATCATAATAATAGGAATGACAATCGTTATATGATGCGAAGATGCTAATAATAACAAAGCTGTATTAACAATTAACTTATCAGCAATAGGATCAATAAATTTTCCAAAAGTTGTCACCATGCCATTCTTTCTTGCTAAATAGCCATCAAGGTAATCAGTAATTGAAGCTGTAACAAAAATAATAAACAAAACAATATCCAATATAGAAATTTGTGAATACAAAATATCATATGTTGGAATGTAAATCCCAAACGTTTGATACGGAAACAAATAGACAACAACGAATAATGGAACAAGACCCAAACGAATAAGTGTTAACTTATTAGGTAAATTCATATTATTTTTTTAATGTCAAGTTCAAATTACTTGGGCTTTCAAAAGAATCATCTTCATTTAAAGGTATTTGTTGTCCATTAATATAATAACGATGTCCTAAACTACATCCATTTCTTAATTTAAGTTTCTCAAAATCAGCAACTTTAAAAGTCAATTCAACAACTTCAGGATCCTCACTTTTGTTTTTGTGATAAACTTTTTCAGTAAATTCATTATAAACTCTACCATTCACAAGTAACCTAGCCCATGATTTTGTCATAAATTCAATCTTAAATGTAAACTCTTCTGATCCCTCAGGCAAAGTGAAATCGAATTGAATATCTCCTGAACTTGAAGTTTCTACTCTTGTAAATTCAACTTGAGCTTCAGTAACTGGTGGAATTTGTGGAGTTGTTGGTTGATCAGATGGTGTTGTTGGATTATCTTTTTCACTTACATCTCCTTCAACAGTTGGTTGATTTGAAGGTTCAAAAGAAGGATTATCCACTTGACTTCTTGTTGCATAAAAACCATACCAACATACAACAATAATTAAACATACAATCAATAAAATAATAGCTGTTCTAATAATCTTAATATGTGATTTATCTTCATATACTGAAGGTTTCTTTGTAAGATGTGGTGTCTTAAAAGTAAATTGCTTACTCTTTTCAACAAGCTCTTCATTATATTCCTCTTTTTTCATTGAACTTTGAATTTTATCCAACTCAATTTCTCTCGTCAATGCCATATATTCTTCTGTTAATTCATGAATATCTAAATCTAAAACTTGTGAGATCTTTTTTAAATACATTTTCACATAAGCTTCTTCACCTTCATAACGATCAAACTTTCCAGCTTCAATATCTTTTAAAACTGCTGGTGAAATCAAAGTTTTCTTAGAAAGTTGTTCAAGAGATAGCTTTTTTTGTTCTCGTTTTTCTTGAATGTATCGACCTAAATTTTCCACAAGTATACCTCCTTTTTTAAAAACACGCATAGTCCTCAATATTATATAATATTAAAACATATTTTTTCGTTTTTTACAACTCATACATTATTATTTTATGTTTTTATGTCATTTTTATGAATTTTTTTCATTTTTCAATATAAAATAAAAAAAGCTAATCTTCATCAGCTTTTTAAACACTCACTCTTATAAGCCAAGTTCTGTTTTTCAGTCAATTATTTATCTACGTTCACACGTCCAAACCTTAGTTTTTTTCCTTTGGTTTGATTCCCCTACCAAAATTTGGGTTTCATCCTTGCAGAGTTTACCTCTTTTCATTCTTTTTTTCAAAAGACATAGTTTCTGTGGCACTTTATGGCTTATCAACCATGCATAAATGTTTAGGTCTTAGGCCTGTCGTTAGCTTACACTACCCTAACTTATTGATTCGTTAGGTACAAACACTACAATCATTACAGACTGTGGATGCCTGGACTTTCCTCTATCTCTAGCAATTGACTCTCGTGAGCACTTCCTATTTTACATATTTTTTATAAAAAATCAAACTTTATTTATTTTTATAAACTTCTTTTTCTAAATTAGAAATTCTTTTCAACAAATCAACATTTGCAGATAAATTTTCTTCCATCACTTTCATGTTATCTTGTTGGATACTTTTTTCTTTTTCCATTTTATTTATTCTCATCTTTAATAACTCATTTTCTCTTTGAAGATTTTCGATTTGTTCATATGATTCATTTAACATAGTTGCAAAAGTTTCATAATCCTCAACAACTGTATCTAAAAAATAATCAACTTCTGTTGCACTATATCCCTTAAAATCTATTTGAAATTGTTTGTTTAATATTTTTTTAGGGCTTAATTGAATTTTGTTAGCCATTGTCTTCACCTTCCTCAAACATTATTTTCACAAATAATGAGTATAAAAGCAAGATTTTTTTTCATTTTCATAAATTTACGTAAATAATCTATAAAATCAAGACAAGTTGTGAAAAATATATGTTATAATAGTAATGATTTTAATATGGAGGATGGCAAATGGTTAATTATCCAAATAAGAAAAAAACAATTCATACTCACAATACTTATGTGCATAGTGTTGTTTCAAATTCTAAACATTATACTGCTCATAGAGGTATGTCTTTAGAAGAAGATATTTCATTATCTAATGAATATTATTTAAGTGCATCAATTGCTGTCATTTATAAAAAGCCAACCCCTATTCAAATTGTAAAAGTTGACTATCCTAAAAGAGAAGCAGCTAAAATTGTAGAAGCATATTATAAGACACCTTCCACAACTGATTATAATGGTGTATATAAGGGAAAGTATATTGATTTTGAAGCTAAAGAAAATAAAACAAAAACATTTCCTTTCTCAAATATCCATAAACATCAAATTGATCATTTGAAAAGAATTATTGAACATGGAGGGATTGCATTTATTATTATTGCTTTTACTACATTAAATGAGGTATACTTAATTGATGCAAGTTATATCATCCATGATTATTATCATGAGTCAAGAAAATCAATGACTTATGAAAAGATTAAGACATTAGGGCATATCATTCCTCAAGGATATCAGCCTCGTCTTGATTATTTAAAAATTGTAGATGAAGTTTACTTCAAGGAGGAAAAGAAATGAAAAAAAGAAAAGTAAATCCACAAGCAAAAAAACAAATATTTCGTGCTTTAAAAATTATTAGCATTGTGGTTGCAATTGTTATTGTATCAGGTGGTATTTATTTTGGAGTATCTATCTATCAACAAGTTGGTGGATATGATAAAGAAAAACTATTGAATAAGGAAGCATCTGGTCTATACTATGCAAAAACTGGTGAGGAATATTATTCAGTTGCAACTGATGATGCAAATAAACTTGTGAGTTATGATGAAATTCCTCAAGTTATGATCGATGCAGTTGTCGCTGCTGAAGATTCACGTTTTTTTGAACATAACGGTTTTGACTTACCACGTATTGTTAAAGCATTTGCAGGAAATTTAGTCGCTGGTGGGATTACAGGTGGAGGTTCTACTATCACCCAACAGGTTATCAAAAAATCTTATTATCCTGATGCACAAACTTCTAAAGAAAGTACATTTGATGCTATTAAAAGAAAAGTTGGAGAAATTGTTCTTTCTATTCAAGCAACAAATGACACAACAAAAGAAGAAATTTTAGAATTATACCTTAATAAAATTTATTTTGGAGCTGGTCCAAAAACAGTAGGACTCTATGCTGCATCATTATATTATTTTGATAAAAGTGTTCAAAATTTAACATTACCTGAAGCTGCATTACTTGCAGGGACATTAAATTCACCAACTCAATTTGATCCATTTAACAATCTCGAAAAAGCACAAAATCGTAGAAATACAATTTTAAAATTAATGAGAGATCATGGATATATTACTGCTGAAGAATGCGAAATGACTCAAAAAATCCCTGTAGAAAATACTTTGAAAAGCAATCCTATTTCATATGGTGGTAGTTATCAGGCTTATGCAGATATGGTTATAAGAGAAGTTCAAGAAAAAACAGGTCTTGACCCAAAAGAAACACCTATGAAAATTTATACATATATGGATAAGGATTTACAAAAGAAATTAGATGATATTTCAAATAGTAAAGATTACACATTCTATGATAAAGATATACAAGCTGGTGCTGTTGTTCAAGAAGCAACAACAGGACGTATTACTGGTGTTTTATCAGCAAGAAATTATAAGGCTATGGATTCAACAAATGCATATCATAAAAAAGGCGTTAAACAAGATGGATATGGTAATGTGCATCAACCTGGTTCTTCTTTAAAACCAATCATTGCATATGCTTCAGCATTTGAATTCCTAGATTATTCAACAGCTCATTATGTACATGATGTTCCTCTTGATGGAACTTATAGTCCTAAAAACCATGATGGAAATTTCCATGGTGATTTATCAATACATGATGCTTTAGGAAATTCATGGAACTTAGCTGCGATTCAAACATATTTAGATGTCTATCGTGAAATTGGCGAAGATGCCATGACTAAGTATCTCCAAGGTTTTGGTTTTGATTGGACTGAAGAAAAATTAGCAACTGGTTATGCAATTGGTGGATGGGAACGTGGAACGACACCTAAAGAAGAAGCAGGGGCTTATGCAGTTATTGCTAATGGAGGAACATATATTGAACCTCACACTGTAGAAAAAATTGAAATTATCGCAACTGGTGAAGTTATTAACATTGATGAAGAAGCTCAAAAAGAAAAAACAGAAGCAATAAGTGAAGAAGCTGCATTTATGATTCGTTCTGTTATGACTGAGTATGCTAAATCATTTGGAAGCTATTCAGGATTCAAAAGTAGTTTACAAGTAGGTGCAAAAACAGGGACTTCAAACTATCCAAGAAATGATTCTGTTCCTAGTTATTTACAAGGAAAGAGTAAAGATGGTTGGATGAGTGCTTACTCACCTGATTATGCATGGAGTGTTTGGGTAGGATATCCTGAAAGCGTCGCAAAAGAAAAGAAAAAATATTTAAGAAGTAGTACAGATGCTAGAAAAATTTCAAGTATTATAGCAAATACAATTCATGATAATGGAAAACCTAAAAATTCTTATCCTCAACAACCTGATGGTGTTGTTAAGGATACTTGTATCTCAGGTATTTACCCATATACAAAACCTGGTACTGGTGTTCCAAAGGATCGTATTGTTAGTGGATATTTCAAGAAAGAAAATACACCAAGTGGTTCAGCTAGTGGAGCTAAACTCAATGATTTATCATCATTTACAGCATCATTTGTAAACAAAAAAATTCAAGTAGAATTTACTGAATACAATCCAAAGAGCTTAACTGAACAAAAAGCATCTCCAACAAAGCAATACAAAGCTAATGGACGTACTTATACATTACCTTACTTAGGTGATATCAATCAAATTTATGGTAGAGTTGTTTATGTTGTAGAAGTTGCTGATTCAACTGGTAAAGTTGTCCACACTGAAAAACTCAATAAACCAAAAGCAACATTGAACTTCACTCCTGGTATTGGTTCATATACAGTCACTGGGTATTATGGTTTTGAATCTAATGAAGGAACATCAAACAAAATTCAACAACCTATTAGTGTAACTGGTAGTTTAGGTGCATCATATTCATTGCAAAGTGTAACTATGGATTCTATTGTTGTCAATTTGCAAATTCCTCAAGGAAATACAGTCACTGTAGAAATTGCAGGAAACACTAAAGAAATCAATTCATCAGGAAATATTACATTTAGCAGTCTCGCTCCAAATACCCCTTATACAATTACATTTACTGAAAAAACGCCTGATGGTCAAACACATACACTTGCTCCATTAGAAGTCACAACATCAGCACAGTAAAAATAATTGAAGACAAAGACGATTTTCACGATCGTCTTTTTGAGTACAAAAAAAGAGGATCAATCCCCTTTATGTACACATTGTATTCTATATCTTTCCATCATTTCTTTAAAAATTTCACCATTTGTTGGTGGTGTATAAGTAACTGCATTAGCACCTGCCTTAATGACTTCCTTAATTGTTTCTTCGCTAGGTCCTCCTGTTGCAATAATAGGGAAATGTTTATCAATCTTTCGTAAAGCTTTAATGATTTCAACTGTATTCTTTCCACCTGATACATTCACAATACTTGCACCAGAGTGTAACATTCTTTCTTCTAAAGGTTCATCTAAAGAAACAATTGTTAATACAATAGGAATATCTATAACCTCTGCTAACTCTTGTACAAACTTTGTCTTTGTTGGAGCATTTAAAACAACAGCCATTGCACCATTTAATTCAGCATCTAAAGCAATTTTTGTAACTCTAGGTCCAGAAGTTGTTCCACCACCCACACCAGCAAAAACTGGTTTTTGAGAAACCTCTATAATAGATTTTGTGATTTGAAGTGTTGGTGTAAATGGATACACAGCAATCACTGCATCTGCATTACAATTTGCGATGACTGCAACATCAGTTGAAAAAACTAATGATTTAATTCTTCTCCCATTCACATTAATTCCTGACACACTGTATATACACTCTGGTACCTTGACTGTATGCCTTAATTTAGATTCAATATGAGGCATTTTTTTTGTCATAATAAACACCACCCTTTCTTATAATTATTTATTATAAACATTTTTTATAAATTTTTTGTTAAGAAATGATACAATGCACCAATTAAATTTGCCTCATTATGGTAAACACATGTCAAAACATGAGGTCTAATTTTAGCATGAGTAAATTTTTTAAAAATAACATCCAAACGTGTTTCTATTTCTTCTAACAAATCATCTCTTACACTAATAGCACCACCAATAATAATCTTTTCAGGATCATAAGCATATTGCAAATTATAAATTCCATAAGCCAATGCATAATAAAATTTATCAACTGCTTTTTCATAAATAGGATTATCATGATAATGATCAAAAATATCTTTACCATTCAAAGTTGAAGCATCAACCCCTAACTCTTTGGCTACTCTTCTTACAACAGCAACAGTTGATCCAACAATTGACCATGTTTCCATCTCTTTTGTATCATAATCAAACTCTGCAATCATGTACCCAAATTCTCCACCATGAAGATGTTTTCCTTTATGAATACGTTTATCCTTAACAACAGCACCACCAATTCCAGTCCCACTAACAATAAAACAACAATCGTCAACATCCTTACCTGCACCTTTCCACACTTCAGCTAGTGCAGCACAGTTTGCATCGTTTTCCAATTCTACTGGAACATTTAACATTTCTTCTAAATCCTTTTTTATATTTGGACCATGAATATAATCAATAGCACTTGAACCACCAATCACACCTGTCTCACTATTAACAGCACCTGGCATACTTAATGCCAACCCACTCATTTCATCACCATTAAAATATTTAGTCATATTTCTATACATTTCTTCTAATGTTGAAGGTGTTTTTTCAGAATAATTTTCAAGGATATCACCTAATTCATTCATAACAGCTATTTTCATTGATTGTCCTCCAACATCAATACATAAATACTTTTTCATTACATATACTCCTTTCATGATTTTATTAAATATATTATATTATTCTTTTTATTTTTTCACAATGAAATTTATATATTTCCATAAACTTCATAAAACATACACATCTTTATATTATAATTTATATAGTGATGTAGATCATCACTATACTTTATCCCTTCCTCAAAAAAGAAAACAGGTATAGATTATTCCCCTCTATACCTGTTTTACTATCCTTTTTATTTTATCAATAACATCATCAATCGTTGTATTATTCATAATATGATAATCGCATGCTTCTAAATACAACAAATGTCTTTGCTTATATAAATCATATAACTGATGAGGACCATCCTTTAATAATGGTCTTGATTGAATATCAACATCCTGACATATGTTTTCAACTGGTCTATCCAAATAAATAATACACCCATTTTGAGATAAGGCAGTTATATTTTCTTTATTCTTAATAACTCCTCCTCCCGTTGAAATAATATATCCATCTTTTTTTCCAACTTCTTTACAACAAATACTTTCTCTTTCTCTAAAATAATCTTCACTGATTTCAAACATAGAAGAAATACTCATATGATACTTATCTTCTATATATTTATCAATATCAATCAATGGTCTATTCAATTGTTGAGATAAAAGACGTGATATCGTTGTTTTACCACAACCCATCATACCTATAATTACTATATTTTTCATAAACTTCCTACTTCTTTATATAATTTCCTAAAACTCTTAATGTATTTGTATGAGCTTTCATATCCTCAATCGCATTCACAATAGATGTTTGATTCAAATTTCCTTCAAAATCAACATAGAAATAATACTTCCATGGTGTTTCTTTTAAAGGTCTTGATTCGATTCTAGCCATATTAATTTGATAATCATTAATAATTTTCATAACTTGGTACAATGCACCAACCTCATGTTTTGTTGTAAAAACAATGCTCACATAAGATGCATCTTTCATTTTTTCTAATTCTTTTCCAAAAACAATAAAACGTGTTGTATTTGTTTTTAAATGATGAATATTTTCTTTAATAACATCTAAGCCATATAACTTTGCCGCTTTTTTTGAAGCAATAGCAGCTTTTGTTTTATCATTTTGACAAGATACATATTGGGCTGATAATGCAGTATTTACATATTCATGGGGTTGAATATATGAATGTTGATGTAAAAAATCCTTACATTGCAATATTCCTTGTGGATGAGAATAAACATCTGTAATCTCTTGAACACTCGTTCCTTTTATCCCTAATAAATGTTGCGCTATTGAAAGACTTTGCTCCCCTACTATATAAAAACCATAATCTCTTATCAAATCATAATTATCATTAATTGCTCCAGTAGAAGAATTTTCTATAGGAACAACCCCATAATCAATATCACCATCTTTTAAAGCTATAAAAACATCCTCAAAATCATGATAATTTTTTCTATCAATATGTTCATCAAAAAAACTTTCTAAAGCTTGCTCAGAAAAGGAACCTGGCACTCCCTGATAACCTATAATACAATTTTTAAAACCAGGTTCTTTCAGATCATAAAAAACATTTTGAGATAAAAATGTTGCCTGATATGACTTAGAGATATTCATCATATCTTGTATAAAGAAATGCGCATATTTTTTCAATTGTTCATTTTGTATACGATTAATATTTTTTTCAATCACTTGTTTTTCTCTATCTGATTGAAAAATAGGCATATCTTTGTCAATCTTATACATCACAACATCTTTTGCAACAGACATTCTTTTTTCAAATAATTGAATCAGTTGTTCATCGATTTCATCAATTTCTTGACGACATTGTAATAAATCTTTCATACTATCGTATCATGTCCAATATCGCAAGCGCAGCCATGGATTCTACAACCACAACAGCTCTAGGTACGATACAAGGATCATGCCTTCCTTTTATTTCTAATTGTGTATTTTCTTTTGTTTTAATATTGATAGTTTGTTGTAATTGAGAAATAGAGGGTGTTGGTTTAATACCTACAGTAAAAACAATAGGCATACCATTGCTAATACCACCAGTGATTCCACCATTATGATTGGTCTTTGTCTTAACATTATCTTTATCATAATAATATTCATCATTAGCTTCATGACCATATAATTCACTTATACCTTCCCCTAATCCAAAACTTACGCTTTTCACTGCTGGTATACTAAATAATAATGATGACATATGAGATTCAATAGAATCAAAGAATGGATTTCCAATTCCTGCTGGTACATTTAAAATCGCACATTCAATTTTTCCACCAACGCTATTTTGATTGTTCCTTGCTTCTTCAATAACTTCTTGCATGTGTTCAAAAACATCATCACAAAGAGTTGGGTATTGTTTTTCTAACATTTTTTCAATATCCTTTTCATGAACATTGACATCAAAACGTTGATCATAAACATCTTTAATACTTAAAATATGTGCCCCAACAATAATCCCTTTTTGTCTAAGAATTTGTTTAGCCACACTTCCAGCAAAAACCAAAGGCGCTGTTAAACGACCTGAGAAGTGTCCTCCACCTCTTACATCATTAAATCCTTTATATTTGACAAACGCTGGATAATCACTATGACCTGGTCGCATACATTCTTTTAATAATGAGTAATCTTTAGAATGTTGATCACTATTATAAATCATTGCACATATTGGTGCCCCTGTTGTTGTATCATCAATGACTCCACTCATAATATGAACTTCATCTGCTTCTTTTCTAGGTGTTGACATTTTATTTAATCCAGGAGCACGACGCTTCATTTGTTTATGGATATCATCCATATCTAGCTTTATTCCTGCTGGAAGATTTCCTATCACAACACCTATAGCTTTTCCATGACTTTCACCAAATATAGATAATTCTATATTTTGACCCCAATTAGAACTCATCATACTCACCTCCTAAACTTTCAAAACATTCCCAAAAACTTGGATAAGATTTTTGAACACATTCTTTATGATCTATGATAACATTTTCCTGACAAATCGTAGAAGCAATCGCTTCCATCATTGCCATTCTATGATCATTATAAGAAGAAACATTTCCTCCTTGAAGATATTCAACACCTTCAATAACCATACATTCATTATCAACTCTTGCACTTCCACCCAACTGATTAATAACTTCAACAGTTGCCTCTAAACGATCACATTCTTTAATACGTAATCTCTCTATATTTTTAATCACGCTTGTTCCTTTACTTAAAGCACAAGCCAAAGCAATAACTGGTATAATATCAGGACAGTCTTTTCCATCAATATGAGTTGCTGATAAAATATGAGGAACAATTTGATACCCTTTATCATTCTCAATTAATTGACATCCCATTCTCTTTAAAATATCTATAACTTCTCGATCACCTTGTTTTGATGCTAAATTCAATCCTTCCATAACAACCTGATTTCCTAATGCACCTGCAACCATATAAAATGCTGCTTGTGAAAAATCTCCCTCAACTTCATAATCACAAGGTTTATACATTTGATTTCCAGGTATCAATAATTCTTTATAATCATTATTAATAACAAACACCCCATATTGTCTTAACATTTGTAAAGTTAAATCAATATATCCCTTAGATTGAAGTGGTGAAGTCATTATAATTCTTGAGTCTCTATCCATCAAAGGTAACGCAAACAACAAGCCACTAATAAATTGAGAAGAAACATCTCCAGGGATTTCAAACACTCCAGCACTCAAATGTCCTCTTATATATAAGTCTAAAACATTTTCTCTATATAAATAAGAAATATTTTGTTGATCAAAAATCTTATAATATATATCTAGTGGTCGTTGTCCTAAACGTCCTTTCCCAACAAAATGCACATTGGCTTCTCCTACAATAGAAATAGGAATCATAAATCTTAAAGTAGAACCTGACTCTTGACAATCGAACTCACATTGATTTTTCATAAAAGTTGTCGTTCCATCTATTTCTAAATAATCATCATGTTTAAAAATCATTGTTCCAAGTTCTTTCATTGCCGAAATTGTTGCTTCTATATCCTTAGAATATTCTATGTTTTTAATAACACTTCTGCCTCTTGCAAGTGATGCACAAATAATAGCTCTGTGTGCCATACTTTTAGAAGGTGGTATACAAACTTGTCCTTGCAATTTATGAGGATGTAATGCAATTGTAGTCATATTTAAACCTCCTCCACTTCATCTATAAATGATAAATCACTAGGATAAATATAAGATTCACCTATTTCTTTCAATAAAACATAAGAGAGTTTCTTGTGAATATTCTTTTTATCCAAAGCCATTGCATTCTTTAAATCTTGTGTAGAAACATGGGAAACACTTGGCAATTCATATTTTTCAACAACATATTTGATTTCATGGGCTGTTCCTTGTTTTGTAAGTCCTTTGATTTCAGCTATTTGACTTAATTGAACCATACCAATACTTATAGCTTCCCCATGAGAATATTTTTCATAATGATAGTATTGTTCTAAAGCATGTCCTAATGTATGTCCAAAATTCAAAGCCAAACGCGCCCCAAAATCATACAAATCTTTTTCTACAACATCTCTTTTTAAATCAACACAACGATAAATAATATCATCAATATGTTCAAATAATTCTTCATAAGAATCATAACTCTTTAATCGTTTAAATAATTCTTTATCAAAAATACAACCATATTTAATCACTTCACCCATACCATCACATACATAACGATGATCTAAAGTTTGAAGTGTTAAAGGGTCAATCAAAACCATAGAAGGATGTTTAAAAGCCCCTACTAAATTCTTTCCATCAGGTAAATCAACAGCCACTTTTCCACCAACACTTGAATCAACTTGTGCAAGTAATGATGTAGGTATTTGAACAAACTTTACACCTCTTAAAAATGTACTCGCTACAAAGCCTGCCAAATCTCCAATAACGCCTCCACCCAATGCAATAATTAGATCAGTTCTTGTGAGTTGAAATGAAAGTAATTGGCTATATATACTAGGCAATATATCAAAACGTTTTGATTGTTCTCCATGAGGAATAATCACACTTCCCACAATATAATCATGTTTGAGTTGCCTTTTTATCTTATCTCCATAATAACTATAAACCTGATCATCAGAAATAATCATAATCTTTTGTCCTTTAAAAATATCCTGTACATAAGATAGTACATTATCCAATAATCCTTTTTCTATATATATGGGATAACTGTCTTTTCCTAAATTGACTTTCATTTGCATATAACTCTCTCCTTAGACTTCTTTACCTACTATTTTACCAATTTCTTTGATTTCTTCAATCAACTCT
>CAJUJC010000003.1:0-38742 GCA_910586805.1 uncultured Erysipelotrichales bacterium
ATTTTTCATACTATTTCATAATTTACTACTTGACTTTAATATAGTTGTCTTTCTTTTTAATCCAGCATATTCTACTTTTCTTTGTATTGTTAATTGATTTCTTTCTAAATCAAAATCTCCTTTTTTTAATGCCATAACCTCACTTATCCTTAAACCAGTATACCTTCCAATCAGTAAAGCAATACCATATGATCTATATTTATATTGAGCTTTTTTCGCAAAGCATCGATTAGGACTTGCTTTTATAATTTCTTCTATTAACCGTTTCAAATCATCATCACTTATAATCTCCACAGTTTCTTTCTTTTCTGGCTTATTAGGAAGAAGAATGTTAGGAACTGGATTTGTTGATATATACCCTGCTCTAACTCCATGTTTAAATATGACTGAATAAACTTTTTTTATGTTCTTAACTGTTGGATAGTTGTATCTTTGTGATAATTCATTAATATGTGTTTGAAGTGAAACATAATTTACTAATTCAATTGGCACATTTCCAAAATTGTCTTTTACATACATTTGATGTGTTTTTATATAATAATATAATGTAGCTGGAGCCCATTTGATTTTACCTTCAATTGCTACATATTCATCAAAAACATCATTTAATGTCTTTTTCTTTGATTTTGGAATTAATACTTTTGCATTTGACTTTTCAATAATACTTACTTCATAATTTTTAGCTTCTCTTTTTGTTCTAAAACCACTTTTTGTATGACGTTGTGTGACTCCATATGGATCTTTATATCTCATATCCACTTGATATATATACCCATACTTTTTGCTTTTTAATTTTCTAATAGACATATATTACCTCCATCTGCGTATCAGCTTTTACCACCATTAAAAAAATAAAAAAGCATTATTTCATCTCCATATAGAGATTATCTAATGCCTTTCTTTGATCCTCATTTTGAGGATGTGTATATACGCTCCAAGTTGTACTGATATCACTATGCCTCATTAAATCTTTTACAACAACAGGATTAACTCCTGACATAACTAATTCTGTTGCATAAGTATGTCTTAACATATGATAATGAAAATGAATATTAAGTTCTTTACAAACTTCACGTAATCTATGATTTAAAGTTTCTGGCTTTATGAAATTCCCTTTACCATCACATATCACAAATTCAAATGGATTCATTTCAAACCATTTTTTAAGATAATTACATAACGGTTTACTTATTTCTACTGTTCCTTTACTTTTTGCTGATTTTAGCCGATGAGTTGTATGTATGTCTTTAGCTTTTAAACCCGAATATTCAATCTTTCTTCTCACTGTCATACAGCAATTTTCAAGATCAAAGTCTTGCTTTTTAAGTGCTAGAGTTTCACTGATTCTTAATCCTGTATATCTCCCTATAATCAAAGCCATAGCATATGACTTAAAGGTAAATTCAGCATTTTTTTCTGATGAATAAGGACTAGTCCTTTTAACAATTTGTAATGCCTCAATAATCTTTGACAAATTTTCATCACTTATAATTTCTACTTTAACTTTTCTTTCATCCTGTGACTTTGGAATCTGAATATATGGTATTGGATTTTCTCTAATATATCCTACTCGTAAAGCATACTTAAATGTCACTGCAAATAACTTTTTTATATTCTTAAGTGTTGGTGGATTATATTTCTTTGACATTTTATTAAAAAACTGTTGTAGATTCATGTATTTTAACGAACCCATATTTTCATTTCCAATCGTATCTTTCACATACATTTCATGAGTTACATTATAGTATACTTTTGTTGATCTTGCATATTTGACCTCTCCCTCTATTTCCATATACTCATAATAAATATCATTAAATGTTTTATTCGTACTTTTTCCCTGCTCTATTAAAACTTCTAGTTGTTCTTTAAAATCCCTTTCATATTTTTTTGCTTCATTAAGAGTTTTAAACCCACTTTTAATATGTCTTTTTGATATGCCAAGTGTATTCTTATATCTAATATCTACTTGAAAAGTGTTTCCATATTTTTTATTTTGTATTTTTGATATTGCCATATTCAAAATCCTCTTTCTATTCAAATTTTCTTTCGAGCATCAACAATTTGCTTGCTTTGAATAGCTTTGATTCTACTGCTTACATCTAATCCTTCATAATCCATATAAAAATTACTAACTGATATAGGAGAAAACATATAATTTCTTCCTGTTTTAATAGCTGGTATGATTCCCATCTCCCTAAGAAAAGTAATATGACTTTCTAAGCAATTGACGAGTTTCTTTAACTGCGCCTGTGTAATCATCTGTAAACTGTCCATTTTTTATTACCTCCAATTTTTCTTATATTTATCAGGTTCTTTTTCATCAACTAACGCTATCACATAAATTTTATTTTATCTATTAAATTATCAATAATTTAATAATGATTTAATTGAGTATCATTCCCTGACATTTTAATAGTTGATTATTTGCTATATCATAATCTTCTAAAAACCAATTTCTATATGATCCTTTGTTTGCAGTTTAAATAAATACTCTTTCATTGAAGAATTCAAAAGTACATCATTATAAATAATGACTTTATTAATATTTGAATCTTTTATACAAAAATCAACATGCTTAATCATCCTAGAATCAAATACAGGCATCTCAATGATACACACCTTTTCACTTTCCTCATATAGTCTTTTGGCAAAGTTTTTAAATTCATCTCTTGATGAATCTGTTGTTATAATAGCAGTTCTATCTTCTCTTTCTTTGAACGTTTCTTCAATAGCATAATGAACAGCTTCCTTCAATTTTTCTAACATATCATCATCTATCATTCTATTAAAATCCGAAAGACTCATAGCCATTTCTGAATTAATAACACTTATACCTTTTTCTTCAAACATTTTTATAAATAGACCATTATGATAAGCATTTGCTACAATAAAATCCACATCATCAGCTATAATGATTTCTGGATTAACTTTCATAACTGCTTCTACTATTTTCTCAGGATAAACAAATGACATAATAGGTGGATAGTGCATTTCTCCACTAATCTCCAAGTTATGTTCTTTTGCATATTTAATATATTTTTCTTCATTCTCACTATTTAATATTGTTTCAATTTCAGATGTTAAAATTAATGTTCTTTTACTCATAATTTATCTTCTTCCTTCTGTTTTATAATTTTATTAATACACTAATGATACTTAATATCATATTGGTACTAAGTATCATAATCTATCAACAAACACTTTCACTTCAATTTTGTTTTTCCTGTTTAGACCAATTCTTACTGGCAGTAAGACATACGAATTTCACGTTCCCTCGTTCAATCAAAGAGACACCTCTCACAACTGCGACGGTTTTATCACGCTCGGTTGATTCCTAGATGAAGTATCATTATTTTCCCCTGTTTCATCATTGCAAAGATATTGCCAACATCTTTTATAGTCTGCTTTTTTATCGCTCTCATTTATATAGTATAACTGGTCATTGCGAAGTAACTAACGTGCTTAATAACAGAGTAATGTATTGCTCTAAACTATTTAATTATCAAGGTTCTATAAGAGGAACGCTTATATCTCCCCTCATTAATAACTGGGACATCTTCTTCAAATTTGATAACCACTTTTCTTTATTTTTTTATATTTTTTCTTATTTTTTTTAATATTGCCTTTTTTCTTTTATGAATACTTGGTTGACTTGTATTTAAAAACTGAGCTATTTCACGCTCAGTTTTCTCCTTTATTAATAAATTTGTAATTAAATCTCTATCCTGATTATTTAATTCACTAATGTACTTCATCACTAAAGCAATTTGATTTTCCACATACATATCACTTATATAATCAGGATCTACCCCTACAAAATTAGAAATCTCCATTCCATCTTTATTAACATCATCAAGACTAATTAAATTTGCATTTATATCTTTCTTTTGATCTCTCAATTGTTTTTTGTATGAACTATAACAAACATTAAATACTTCTTTACTGACTTCAACTAAATTTCCTTTAATATTAAAATAATACTTTTTATTTCCAAACTCATCTGGACATATCCAGAAATAATTCTTTTGATAATCGTTTTTCATTCTTTCTCCTCCATTCTCATTTTTTGAAATGAAAATGAAGGGGGGTGATCTATTTTTAAACATTAAAAAACCTCTCCCATAATGATGAGAAAGGCTTTTCTATTACTATTTTTCTAATATATATACTATATGATTAAGTTTTTTTATTTGATATTCTTTGAACATATTCCATTTCATTACATATCAAAAAGAATAACAAGATAACTTTTTGTATAACATTTTATTTCTCCATATTTATGTCAAAGGAAAAATTCAAATTTTTCCCTTTGACATTCTTTAATCTATAAGTAAAACCTTATGATAGTAATTCATACTATCATTCCATAAACAAAATCGTTTTACATTAACTTAAGCAATATTATCATAAAATTATTTTGGGAAATACTTAAGTAAACAAGAATTATAATTCAAACAAATTTTTTAATGTTTGTTTTAACACTTTGAACTGATAATATATAGATACACTGTCTGTTGACAATGTCTTAGTTTTTTTATTACCAATATATATTATATCTTTTTCAAAACTTTTTTGTTCTCTTTTACCAAGACACCATATTTGTTCAACATAATTATTTTTCTTTTTATCATTACTTAACTTTTTATATTTTAATCTAAATAGTTTCCTATTAAATGCTTTTATCGTTAACAATTCATGACTCACAATATCAAACACTTTTATATATACATAATCTGGTGACAAACACTCTATTTTTTTATTAATTCTATTAACTCCAACAATGTGTATATACACATATTGTTTATTTATTTCAATACAATATATATCTCCAACATTCCATGCTGTTCTATAAACAAATGTTGGTTTTATTTTTTTAGCTTTAGGGTTAGTAGTATCTAATTTTCTATAAAGATTTTCTAACACCAGCTTACGTTTTACTTTCTTTTGATTATCTAAAAACAATTTATCATCAGGTCTATTTTTTATTATATATTTTGCTTTATTTTTCACATAATCATTAAGTAAACCATATTCCCATTCAAGAAATGCGAGAACAGACCAAAATATACATTCATCCTCATCGGCCTCTACAGGGGCATTCTTAAATAACTGCTCTTCTATATCACCAATAGTCATTCCAGTACCTAACATTTCAGTAAAATCTGTTTTTAAATCCAATGCAAAATCATTATCGAATAACTCTATTCCCCATGCAGACATTTAATAAACCCTCCTTATTTATGTCAAAGGAAAAAATTAAAATTTTTCCCTTTGACATTCTTTAATCTATAAGTAAAACCTTATGATAGTAATTCATATTATCATTTAAGTAGGTATATGAATTATCAAACTCTAAACAAGATTCAACAAACCCTTTCCAATTTATATCTAAATCAGAAGCATATATCATATATGTTTTACCTTTAAATGATATTGTTCCCAAATATACAACATATTCATTTGTGGTGCGAGCAATTAAATAATCGCCAATTAAAAATACATTGATTTTATTGATACTTTTTTAATTTTTAGAATATTTTTTATTGTTTTCACGCCATTTTCACGGAAAACTCACGACATCTATATAAGATTATATATTTATCAAAAAGTGTTATATAACATTTTAAAATCTTCGATATTTTACTGCGGAAATAGGATTACTAAAATATTTTCAATGATTTTCCTTTTGTAGAGCAAAAACTACGTTTCATCAAATTCTAAAATATATTAATTTTATCTATACTGTTTTATTAGTCACATAACATAATTTATTTCTGCATTTGTTATAAACTCTACATTAATAAAATCTCCTATTCATATTTTTATTTGTTTTTCAATTATTATATTTTAAAAACTAAATTAAGTTACTTTTTATCTATAGATTCTAAAATCGCAAATTTGTATCAAAGAATAGATTTTTACTTATCTTCACAATACACTTCTTCAGAATAATAATCATTAATATATTCAGGATATAATTTATTTTTATCTATTAATTCGTGTATTTTTTCATCATTCAAAGCACGCAAATTAAATGGTGCTAATTCTTTTAAAAATTCTTTAATCACTTTTTTAAATTCATTGAGATTTCCTTTTCTGATTATCTTAACACTATGAGTAAAATTCCCTGCATATTCCAATTTCTTAGTAGGAATAATCATAAATCTGTATACTTTTACTCTATCTCCATATTCCGATTCAAACCAACCACAATGATTATTCATTTGTCCTGCTTCACTCTTTTTAATCGCTTGTCTTCGTTCATCAACTTCATTTTTACATTCAAAAATCATATATTCATCATCTGAACAACACCATAAGTTATCTGGACCTTTTTTTATTTCTTTATCAGGCCTTTCACTTATAAAACCAATAAACTCACCAATCTTCTGTAACGCAGCTTCAAATTTATCACTATTTATACCAAAGGATAAATTGTCTAGCGCTTCATTTATTGTTAGAGCTAGTTCATCATAATTTTTGAAATTATTGAGGAAATCTTTGATTTTTGATGTCCTTGTAACATCTATATAAGACACTCTTGAATAAGATATACCTTCTTTTGGCTTTAGAAGTTCATTATTTAATTTAAAAGCTGACTTTTGTAGATTATTATATTTTGATTTATCTATATAATAAGAATAGCGAGCTAATTGTTGCAAATACCATCCCTTATCATAATCGCTTAGATTGTTATTTGTATCAATAAATCTTTGTGTTAACTCAAAAGCTTTTGCAAATTCTCCTTGTAAAAAATTTTTTTCTATCTCTCTTTCTTTTTCCAAAATTGTATAATCTATTAAAGACTCTTCGTCTTCATTCAGTTTGTTCATTTCAGTTACATAAAACATTTTCCAATCTTCGTCTCTTTTTAAACATTGAGCAATCAATTCAACAAGAGAATAAAATGGTTCTGTTCCACTTTTGACTTCTTTTTTAGCTGAATCAGAAATATCTAGTCCAATATCAATTTGCTTTCTCGTCTGTTCTGAAAAGTATTTTCTTGTTTCTCTACTTCTCAAAAATTTAATAATATCATTTCCAAGAATCAAAATAACACAAAAGTCCTTTTCTCCTCTTACTGTTCTTCCCAAACCTTGCTCTATTTTTTGAGCAATTTTTTTATTAATTATATCACTATCAGGTCTGCACAACTCTTCATATTGGTCACACAAATTTTCTGAATAAGGTTTAGAATCAAGAATTAAAATTCTACAAGTTTCATCAGGAAGATCTATCCCATCGTATCTATTATTTAAAACCAAAATCTTTTCAAATATTCCCTTCTTTAAATTATCAATTTCTTCAAAAATATTACCAGAATGACTTACAATACCTCCTTGTTGACTATAATAATTTGCCTTTTTTGTATTAGGTACGATTGAAACAATCCCAAACTTATCATGTTTTATAGCCATCAATCTAGTAATCACTAATCTCGGGTCCAAAGAATCATCGATTAGTTGTGGCAATATTAACATTTTTTCTCCTGACCACTTTTGTTCATTATTTATTAAAGGTCTTTTTACTGCTTCAACACTAAAATCCAATCCTTTGATAAAAAAAGCATCATCTTGTGTTGTAGCTGACATTAGTATTCTTTGGCTAGAATTACTAAATACCCCAAATTTCTTTGTATCAACACTATGCGGTGATATTTCTATTCTATTACCAGTTAAATAACAATCATACTTTTCTAAAGTATCTTTAATTAAATCCCAACAATATTTTATACAGCCTTCTTCTTTATGGTGTGATAAAATAGACAATAATTCCGATTTTTTATCATACCATGCCCAATAAGGGACCGCCATTATAGTACTATATTCTTCTTCCTTCAAATCTAAAAAGCTTCCTTCACCTTGCTCTTTCAAATCATCTTCAAATAAACTAATGATTTTATTATACAAATCTTTATTTTCTTTTTTTAAAATTTTAATTGTGAACGAATCTTTTATTGCACTTATGCATGTATGTGCATCATCTAAAAGAATCGTCTCATTTCTAAACGATCTAGTTCCTATCCCAAAAATAGACTTTCCATTAAATACCTTATGAACATGTGTTATCAAAATCTTTTTACCTGATTCGAATTCATGAGGCAATTCACTTTCTTCTATCAAAATTTCATGTGGTATTCCAAATTTTTCAGCTTCAGTTTGTACCTGCTTAACTAAATATTTATTAGGACAAACATACATACATGGTCCTTTATCCATATTAATTCTTGATTGTAGAATTAACAAACCAATTAATGTTTTTCCTTCACCAGTATGTAATTTAATTATTACATCTTTATTATCTTTATAATCATCAAACCACTTCTCTAATATGCTTTTTTGAGTTGGTCTTAGCGGCCCAGCAATACTTTTCCTATCTAATGTATCATATATTTCAGTAGGATTTATTTTTTTATTTAATTGCCTTTCGCTTATTTTGTTTCTAAAATTTACCATAATTAGCTCCTTTATAAAATATTATACTCTATACTAAATATTTTAACATTTTATATATTAAAATGATACGATTTACTTAGATTATTTTACAGATAACTTTAAGTGTTTCTATAATAAGTTCTCTTCATTCTCACACTTATTATTCACAAACATATACAAGATATCCTTATCATTATAATAAACTATTCCATAGAAAACTAATTTTTACAAGCCAGTCATATTAATTTTTTTGTTATCTATTTTAGTCAGAAATTTGACAAATCAATAGAAACACTATTTTCAGTATCTTTATACACTGAATCAATTGTTTCCTTATAGATTTCTTCATGAGGGTGTGTATAAACATTCCATGTTGTATTGACTGTACTATGTCTCAATAAATCTTTAACAACTACAGGTTTCACATTTGCCATCATGAGTTCAGTTGCAAATGTATGACGTAACATATGAAAATGAAATTTGATATCAACATCCTTTGCTATCTTTCTCAATTGATCCGTCATAGAACGTGGATAAATTAAGTTCCCATCACTATTACATACAACTAGATCGTATGGATTTTCATCGAACCAATTCTTTAGATAAACACATAACTTTTTATTAATTTCAACAACCGATTTGCTCCCTTTTGTTTTTAATCTTTCACTTAAATATATATCTTTCGCTTGTAACCCAGCATGCTCTATTCTTCTTCGAACATGCAAACGATGATTATCTAAATCAAAATCATCTTTTTTTAAAGCAAGAACTTCACTTAACCTTAAACCAGTATATCTTCCGATAATAAGTGCTACTTCATATGATTTAAAGCAAAAAGCAACACTTTCCTTTCGTTTATTATGTGGTGGTGGTTGATGCAATCGTTCAATTATTTTTCCTAAATCCTCATCACTGATGGTTGCCAATTTCTTTTCTTGTTTAGGGTTTGGTGGAATAATAATATCCCTAACTGGATTATGAGAGATATATCCAACACGAACTGCATATTTAAATGTTACAGCAAACATCTTCTTAATATTCCAAACAGTTGAATAATCATTTTTTTTGTAAATATCATTTATATATTTTTGTAAAGTAGCATAATCCACTTTCGCTATAGGTTTTTTTCCAAAATTCTTTTCTACGTACAATCTATGTATTTTTCTATAGTTATATTTGGTCGTTGGAGCATATTTGATCTCTCCCTCGATTTCCATATATTCTTCAAATACATCACTAATTGTTTTTCCTTGTGAGTTTGGAATGATACTTTTTGATGAAGCTTGATCTATAATACTGGCTTCATGTTTTCTAGCTTCAGCTTTTGTTCTAAACCCACTCTTAACATACCGTTGCGTTACTCCCATATAATCTTTATAACGAACATCTACTTGATATGTATATCCATATTTTTTACTTTTTATTTTTGTAATTGCCATTTTTATACTCCTACAAATGCATATCAGAATATAAATTATCTAAAGCTTCACGTTGATCCTCATTATTAATATGAGTATAAGTATTCACCGTTATGTCTACACTACTATGACGCATTAATCCTTTAACTATCACTGGATTGATATTTTGCTTGATAAGTTCTGTTGCATATGTATGCCTAAGCATATGAAAATGAAACTTGATTCCTAGTGAATGACTCACATCTCTTATTCTTTTATTTAAAACCTCTGGATGTAATATCTTACCTTTCCCATTACAAATCACATATTCGTAAGGATTAACTTCAAACCATTGTTGCAACATATGGGATGTTGCTTGACTGATAGGTAAAACACTCTTACTATTTTTTGATTTTAACTTTTCAGTAACATAAACTTCTGATTTTCTTAAACCAGCATATTCTATCCTACTATGAACATTCATTGTATTTCTTTCAAGATCAAAATCTTCTTTTTTCAAAGCTAGAACTTCACTCACTCTTAATCCGGTATATCTTCCTATTAGAATAGCAATTGCATATGCCTTTGCTGTAAACATCGCTTCCCATTTATCTTTATAGGGATTATTTTTATTCACTTTCTGTATTTCATTAACAATCTTTTGTAAATCATCATCACTTACTGTTTTTACATCTACTTTAGGTCTATCGTCCTTAGATAATTGTAAATAATGTACAGGATTTTCTCTAACATATCCATGCTTAAGTGCATATCGAAATGTAACAGAAAAAATCTTTTTAATATTCTTTAATGTAGGAAAACCATATTTCTGTGATAATTGATTAAAATATCTTTGTATTTCTTTATATTTCAAAGAAGTTATTTTCTCTTTACCAATGTTATCCTTGATATATCGCTGGTGATTGGTCGTATAATTGACCATTGTTGCATTTGCATATTTATTCATTCCCTCTAATTCCATGTATTCTAAAAAAACATCATTAAATGTTTTCTCACATGTTTGATTTTTTAATTTTTCTAGCTCAATATTTTCTAAAAACTCTTTCTCTCGTTTTTTAGCAACATTCAAATCATGTATATTACTCTTAATATAGCGTAAACTTTCTCCGTATTGATTTTTATACTTAATATCTATTTGATATGTATAACCGTATTTCTTGCTTTTAATTTTTCTAATAGACATCGTCGATTCCTAACAAGATTTTTTTCGTGATTCAACAATCTCTTTACTTCGCATAGCTTTTATACGATTACTCACATCAAGTCCTGCATAATCATCAAAGAAGTTATGAATCGACACAGGTGAGAACATATAATTTCGTCCTGTTTTTATTGCAGGTATAATTCCTAATTCCCTTAAAAAAGTCACATGTGCTTCTGAACAATGAATTAGTTTAGTCAATTCTTCTTGTGTAATCATTTGTAAATCATTCATTTTACATACCCCTCCAAATTTCGTTTTGATTTTTCAACTAAAAAAATGGAGACCGAGACCAGTTTCCATTCATTCATATGTTTTAATACATTATTTATTTTTAATTATAAAATAAACATATCATCTTAATCTTCTCTTTAACTTATTTCTTACTTCATCAAGTGTTATTGTTTTAACACCCCTGAGACGTTCTTTTTCAACTTTTACAATCTTCTTTCTTAAATCTGATAATTGATTTCTCTTTTCAAAAGCTTCTATCCCCATTAAATTAAGTTCCTTTCAACTCAGTTTATATTTATATATACATTCTTTTACCAACTCAAAATACCTTTATACCAATTCCTTAATCATATAGCTTTAAATTGAATATTTTTAATAAAATCCACATAAAAAAGAGGTTTACCCATTATAGTAAAACTCTCTTAAAACAAATCAGAATGACTACCAGTACGAGATAAAATCAACACTAATTCTTCATCTATGATTTGATAAATCAAAAGCCAATCTGGTTCAATATGACATTCTCTAAATCCTTTATAGTCTCCTGTCAATGCATGATCCCTATACTTTTCTTCTAACGGATTTCCACTTGCCAATTGATTAATGACAAATTTCAATTTGTCTAAATTGAGACCTCGCTTTTTCATTAATTTATAATCTTTTTTAAAAGAATTATGATATTTAATCTTCATTATCTAGATCCTCGAACAAATCATCAACAGTAAGAAATGCTTGACTTAAATTCTTCCCTCGTTTTGTTTCATCTAGTACTCTCAATGTATCACTATTATACAAAGAAACTTCAAAAGGTATTCTTTTTTCTCTACACATTTTTTTAACAAAAATTGTTAAAGCAGCAGTTGGATTTAAACCTAAATCATCACAAACATTTTCAAAATCTTTTTTTACAGTATCATTAATTCTAAAACTCATTTGTGCCATATAATCACCTTCCATCTATACTTATTATATCATTTTGTAATTCATTGTCAATACAACGAATTACATATATATTATATGTTTATTTCATATATCTATACATATTAATTTAGTTGAAATATAGAACTTGAGTTCATTTTCTTATTAAATTTTATGACAAATCTGTTTTTTTAAATAATTATTGTTATTCACTATTATTCAATCAAACATTGTTAATATTTTTTGATATCTCATTGAACTTATTAATGAAGCATCAAATTGTAATTTAAAGTATTTTCATATTCCTCTCTGTATTCAATATCAATATTAGATGATTGTATAGAATCCAAATATGCCTTGAACTCTGGTGAATCTATATCATTGTAAATAACGATCTTCAGATTTCCTAATTCTTCTATAAGTTCATTCAATTTCTTTTCAATCTTTTTATCGAATTCACCAAAACGAATACCACAAACCTTCTTTAATCTATCTTCTATAAAATGCTCTACTAAATATTGTTGTGCGTAGCTTTTCACTTCATCTCCACTTACTGAACCATCACTTATAATGACAACATTTCGTTTATTTTCGTCATGTTGAAAATTTTGAAAACCATCAGAAATCGTATGCATATTTAACTGTTCAACTTTTTTCGTTAACGCTTTAATCTGATCACCAAATGTTTTTGGTATAGTATTGATGATTTCTTGAACTTCTTTTCCCATTGTGACATCTATGAGTTTTATTCCTAATCGTTCTGCTTCTCTAGAAATCTCACAATCATTAACAACCTCAGAAAAGACAAAGTTCTGTTCTATAAAAAATATATGTGTAGCATCCATTTCTTTCAATCCTTCTACAAATACTTGAGGTCTTTCAAAAAGCATTTCTTCTTTATAATCTAAAATACCAACTATATCTCCATCATATTTTATTGATAATTCTTCAAGTTTATCTATCAATTCATCTTCAGGTTTTATTTGCCCTGAAGTTACTAAATATATCTTATTCATCTTATCATCCTTTCTCTTTCATTGATAGAATGATAGTACTTAGTCTTTGACAACTAAGTACCACGATCTATCAACAAAAATACATTCATTTTCAATTTGTAAACTTTTCGTTATCTGAATTAACTCTTTTTCGCATAAGACATACGCATTTCACGTTTCCTCGTTCTATCAGAGAAACACCTATTAAGGTTGCGACGGTTTAATCACGCTCGACCATTCACAGATGAAGTATCATTATTTTCCTTTCTGCATCATCGCAAAGAACTTGCTAGTGTCCTTTTATGATCAACTTTTCATCGCTATTCTTTTTTCAAATTTTCAATTTTTCAAAGTTACTACTTTTTTAAAATTTAAAAATATAAATAATAAAAAAGAAATTTAGGCGAAGTCATCAACGTGCTTAACAGAAAGTAACGTATTAATTCAGATGATTCAATTTTCAATGTTCTTATGAGAGGCAAACTTATTCTCCACTCACTTATTAAAGGGACACGTTTTCGACTCTTGCTTACCTTTTTAACTGATTTTTTATCTTTTTTATAATATTATTCTTTCTTTTATGGATTGTTGAATGAGGAACATTGAGCTCTTTTGATAATTCTCTTTCTGTTTTTTCCTTTAAGAGTAGATTCGTTATTAAGTTCTTTTCATCTTCTGGCAAACTATTGATGATATGAAGAATAAGAGCAACTTCATCATTTATTTTTATTTGTTCATATTGATCCACTTCATCAACAACCATATCTACATATCTCACACTATCGTTAAGTTCTTTATCTAAACTCATTAACTTATATTGAATATCCTTTTGTATATCTCTTAATTGTTTCTTATAAGATGCATAACAGACATTAAACACCTCATGAGGAACTTCTATATATGTTCCATTTATTCTCATATAATAATATTCATTACCACTTTCATCTTTTTTTACATAAAAATCTTTTTTCTTATAATCATTTTTCATTTCATTTATCCTCCTTGAATTGTTGTTTTAAACACTCATTCAAGGAGGACTTCTACATTTATTCATTTTTTAAAACAAAAAAAGAACAAGTAATTTAGATAGAGGTCTAATCCTCACTAAATACTTGTTCTATTTAAGCATACTTATTATTCTATATTATGTATCATTTCAATGATTTTAGAAACCACTTTAGATTGACGATATTCTTTATAATTTAATATATTCTTTTCCAAGTAACAAGAAAATAATAGTATTTGATTTTTCTCTCTTTTCATATCACTTAAAAAAATAAAGTCCTCAATTTTATAATATATGTAGCAAGCAAATTTAAAAAGAAGGTATCCAAATAGCAATACAAGAATTATATAATTAAAATATAACGTAATATCAGAAAAAGTGTTAATTTCTTTTGTTGAATACAATTGAACTAAATAATTTACTATAACAGTAATAGCTATTGTAAGAAAAGCGACACTGTTAGATTTTGAAGCATTGTATATTTTGTCAGATTTTAATTTCAAATGATTTTCATTTATTTTATATATCATTTCTAATTCACTTTTAGATAATTCTTTTATTTTATTTTTAAAATATTCTTCCTCATTTTGACAAACTCTTTCATTTATATATTTATTAATATCCGGAATTTTTATGGGCATATATTTTTGTATAAATGAATTAAATTTACCATTTGTTGAAGTTAATAAATATTTTCTATACTTTTTAAAGTCATATTCTTTATCATTCTTCTTAATTAATCTTTCAAATAAATAACATGCAATCCCATGAACCAAGAAAACAATTATAATATACCCTATTACAAACATAATCATAAAACATAATTGGTATTTACCTGAAAATCCTATATATGCCCACAATAATTCATTAGAAAATTTCCATTCCAACCCAATAATGATACCAACAACAACAATTAACAAAGTAAAAATCATGGTAATACATTCAATTTGATATAAATATCTTCCAAAAAAACCAAATTCTGTTTGCATAATTCCTTCACGCGTACACTTTTTACTAAATTCATTTCTTAACTTTTTAATATTTATTTTTTCATTCAAAGAACTCATCTCCTGTTATAGATTTTAATAATTATTTAATAGCTTGTATTAAATAAAACAATACTCCACTTTCAATTTTGCAAACAAATAGTTAGAGAAATAGATTTTCTTTAATCATTTTACATTGACCACTACAATTAATAATTATTTATTTAATCAATATTTTTACATATAAAGTAACTTCATAGACCATCTGAAACACTTATAAAAAATAATTTGTATATTTTATAAAAGAGTAGATTTAAATTATTTGATATTTTAGAAACATCGAACTTAAAATAATAACAAGTACTTGTCAAGTGTGAGTGGTGGTCTATGAAACAAAGTAATATACAAAATACTTTTTTAGATCTTATTAAGTATTATAATTTTTGAATCTTTTTCTTCTAGTTGTCTTTAAATTTCATCAAATATAATATCTCTAAATAATCAATCTATTCTATTGTTTCAAATTCACAATCCGATCCAAAACGACTAACACAAAATTAATTCGTATATATAATAAATTATTTCTAAAAGATAATAAGGAATATTGATCATTGATGATTTTGCACTCCCAATATTCCCTTTTTTAAATTTTTAGATGTTTGATTTGTTTGCTTTTTATTTAAATATTTACTTATAGAACTGCTTCACTTTGCAGCTTATATTTAACATTCTTACTGCAAAATAGGAAAAACCATTCAAACTATAGCAAGTCATTTATTAGCTAAATAAAATATACGTATAGCTCATCATATTTTCCTCACTCTAATTTAGGAATATTATTTAGATCCGATAATCCATAGGTTGTTAAGAATGTATCCCAATGTTCACTTTATTTAGATAATTACTATTTTGTACTTTATTCTTTTTCTATTTTCCAATTAAATAAAACTTTAAAATATTCAAAACAATTTTCACATATCCAATAATAATCTAATGTGCAATATCCTTTTTGACTTTCAGAATCGAATTTTTTCATACAAAATGCACAATGATCATGGTTATGATTACTCATTTGATTATAGTAAATATGATACAAGTGTCTATTTTTCAAATAACTTTCTTGATTCATTAATCTCAAATCTTCTTTTTCAATCATTTATTTTACACCTCTTTTTGGTATTTTTGTCCCATCAGGCATTAATCGGTATTCTATACCTGAGGAATCAATATAATCCCAATGTGGACCTATAGGTTCTGGATGACTCAAATCAGGATGTAACATTTCTTTTGTTGACGGGTTGTATCAATTTCCTTTTCCAGATGACGGACTTCCTGAACCTTACTTTTTTTTATTTGCATCATACATTTTTTGAATTTTATCATTTACATGAATTGAAACTATTACTGGTAAAAAACCACTCGCATGTGCAAAATTTCGAGTTAGTATTAATGCAATGGCAGATTCTAGAAAAAACAATGCAAATCCTCCCGTCACCAAATAGGGTGCTTTTTTATACAAATTACTCTGTTCATCCCAAGTTATGGGATTTGTACCCAATTTTATTGTTATTTTTTCTATAAGTAATACTCCGTAACTAAATAGTGATATCCATAAAGATGTTATTAACGTCCCTCCAAACAGCTTAATAGATGGTTTACAATAAATACATGCTAATACCATGACAAGCAAATATATTATAGATAATATTTTAATTGTAATTTTCTTTGTCATATTAGCCTCCTAATATTGAAGTTGCCATTTTTAAATAATTATTTGATATTTTAATAAAACCTCCTAAAACTGCACCGTTAGACCAATATAAATTTATTGTTCCTAATGAAGTATTCTTTGTATAACCATACCTTACTCCTACTCCTATATATGCGCCTATCTCTAATTGTGTAAATGAAGATATCATTTTTGAAGTCGATATTTCAACAAATTTGAGTTCAAATCCTAAATTTATATTTTTTACATTTTTATCAATAGTAATACCAGGAACTTTGACTTGTATTAATGCTACTTTAATACCTGCACTAGGAAATATTTCTGTTACATTTAAGGTAAACGAATTACCTTTAACATCAGAAATAAAAGTTGAAGAAACTGTAAAACCATTTAAAGATATCGTGCTCTTTGCTGCATATATAACTCCTTTTGATGATGTATATGGATCTAAAGGCATACTAAATTCATATTGTTTACATTTTTCTTTTACATAATTATAATCTTGTTTCTTTTTACCCTCATTGCGTAGTTGATCTATAGTTTTTTTAATTGCTTTACGTACACCTCTATCGCTATATTTCTTATAATATGCTTTTTCTAATGTATCACATAAATTATCAATTGTATCATTGTTAACCTGTTCATTAGAACATACTTGTGGTTCATCTTTTTTAACTGAAGAATTTGATGAGATACCTTTTTTCTTTTTAATATCTTTCCCTTTGTCTTTATCTGTTTTCCCTTTTTGATCTGAATGTTTTGATTTATCTGGGATTACTTTATCTTCAGTTTCTTTTACTATTTCATCATATTTTCTTCCAGATTTCTTATTTTCCTTTTTCTTTTTATTAATACCTTTATTAAAAAGATAAGTTGCTCCTCCTACAACCCCTATTATTGTGCCACTAACTACAGTTGTAATTCCTATAAATGCTAGAATCCCTAATAACAATGCATTTCCATTTGGATCAACATATTTATATTGATTGTTTGCACAATATGTATATCTTTGTTGAGTTGCTGAATTATTTTGTTCTCCTCTATATGAATCAATTTGTACAAATTGACCAATACGTGGATTATAATATCTTGCTCTTAAATAGATATTTTCAGATTCATCTAACTTTTCTCCATTATATGCAAATCCTTGTGTGATATCAACTGTATTTCCTGCATCATCATACGAAACTTGTAACATTTCATCTTTAGCATCTTCTTTTGTTAGATTTCTACTTACTGTTGAGAACACACTTTGATTGAGTCCAGAGATATATGTTAATCTTTCTTCTTCAGATTCACTCGAAATTCTTTCTTCACCATAGATATTAAAGTTTTCTCCATCAGATAAGATAAGTGCATCTTCTACTGATTTATCTAATGTATATGTGATATATTCACAATCTTCTTTGTTTGGATATTTTGTAAGATTACTTACACATGTTCCATTTGCTTTTCTGTAGTTCAATTGATATCTCATTGCATCAAATGATTCTTTTGAATCTTTTTCCTCTAATAATCTTTGAACTTCTTCAAATGGCAATGTTTCTAAATAATCAAACCATTCAGCTGTTTCAAATTCATAGTCTATTCCAAAACGATTATGAATAATCTTTTCTTCATAGATACGATCTCCCTCAGCGTCATATTCATAGTTCCATGTTCTATCTCTATTTGATTTTAATCTTGTTAATTGATCAAATTCATCATAGTCATAACTTTCTTTATAACCACCTGCATACATGATTTGAGAGATATTTCCATTTTTATTGTAGTAGATATCTGTCAATCCATCTTGTGATTTAATACTTGTTAACTGATTTTTATCATTATAACGATAGACTTTTGATGTTCCATTATCAGATGATTCAACCTTATTTCCATAAATATCATACTTATATTCCGTATTGACAATCTTGTTATGAATATTCTTAGAAGATTTTTTTAATTCTTCTGATTCATTATAAGTATATTTATTTGTAATTCCATTGATTGTTTCACTGAGAATGTTATTTTCTCCATCATACTTATAGTTATATGTTGAAAGAACTTTATCATCTTTTGTATTTGTATAACCTACTCGTCTATTTAATTCATCATAATCATATTGAGTTGTTAGACCATTACGTACAAATGTTGATGTATTTCCTCTTTCATCATATGTATATGTTGCATAATCTTGCCCATTCTTTTGAACTTTATCAATCTTATCGAATTGATTATATGAATAATGAATTGTGTTGTCTTGATATTTAAGTTCAGTTTTACGTCCAAATATATCCCACTTATATTCCACAACATTATCATTAGCATCATCAACTTTTGTCATATGATCAAAATCATCATATGTATATTCAATAGTTTTCTTGTTATAAGTTGCTTTTGTTATATTATCATATGGATCATATTCAAATTCTCTTGTTCCTTCTGATAATTGTCTACCTAAAGCATCATAACTATATTTGATTTTAGTGCCATCATTCTTTGTTAATGATGTCATATGATTTTCATTGTCATAAGTATAAGTTTCTTTTAATCCATATTCGCTTACTTCTTTAATGAGGTTATCAGCTTCATCATATTCATATGTTGCTTCCAATTCATTAAATATACGTTTTGTCATGTTGTTATTTCCATCATATTCGTATTTCACAACACGTTCTAATGGATTTTGTGTCTTTGTCATATTTCCAAGACTATCATATTCATACTTTGTTGTATGACCATTTGTATTTGTTTCAGAAATGACATTGTTATTTGCATCATAAGTACGTTTTAACACATTATCATAGATATCTTTGTATTCTACAGGATTTCCGCTTTCATCATACTTCACTGAAATGATAGTCTTATACTTATCATCTTCAAGTGATGGATATTTATGTTCAACAACTTGACCTAATGCATTATAAGAATATTGAACAGTCAAACCTTTTTCAGTCTTTTCTGTTACATTTCCAACTGCATCATATTCTTGTTTTAATCTCACAACACCATTTTGTGTTTGCTTTAATTCTCTACCTAATACATCATATGTATAGTCTGTGATCTTTTGACCGTTTTCAGTTTTCTTAATCAATTGATTATTAAGATTATATACATTTTCAGTTGTTCTACCTTCAAATGTTTCTTTTGTCACATTTCCATAAATATCATATTCATATGTTGTTTCATAACCTAAAGCATTTTCTTTTTTTACAACTTGATTAAGGTCATTGTAAGTATTTGAAACTTGTATCTTATCATCAACTTTTGTAGAAGTTAAACGCCCTAAACCATCATATTCATTGATTGTTATCTTCTTAGGTTCTTGCATTTTCACAACATTTCCCAAGACATCATATTCTGTTGTTGTGATATTTCCATTTGGATCAGTTTTCTTAACAGTTTGACCATAGAGATCATATTCATATGTTGTGACATATCCATTTTGATTTGTAGCTTTCTTGACGTAACCTTGATCGTTATATTCAAAACGAGCAGATTTACCAAGCTTATCTACAATCTCAATATTTTGGAATTTATCATTATACTTATATGTTTGTGAAAAACCTCTTTCATCAACTTCTTTTACAAGTTGACCTAAAGCATTATATTGTGCTTGTTTAGAATGACCTAGTGCATTTGTTGTCTTGATCACATTTCCATACAAGTCATATTTATAAGTTGTTGCATTTCCTAATGCATCAATAGTTTTGATTGTTTGACCTTTTGCATCGTATTCACTCTTAGTCACCTGTCCTAATTTATCTGTTGTTTCAACAACTTGTCCGATACCATCATATTTTGTCTTGTCTGTTTTATCTGTGACTGAATCATGAGTTGAAATCAATTGACCTTTTGCATCATATGTATAAGTCAATGTTTTCTTATCATCAGTCGTATCAGTTAATTTTCTATTTAATAAGTCATATGTTGATGTTGTTTTTGAACCTAGATGATTGATAGTTTTCAAGACATTACCATATTTGTCATACTCTTTTGTTGTGACTTCTTGTGTTGCATTGATTTCCTTAACAACTTGACCATATTGATCATATTCAGTTGTCAATGTTCTACCATATTCATCTTTTGTTTTAATAAGTTGATTAAAATCATCATATTCATTAATAGTTTTCTTATCACCATTATCAAATGTTTTTAATACATTACCAAAGTTATCATATTCATTTGTTGTCACAAGTCCTGTTGTTTCATTCTTTGTTTCAATCACTTGATCAAATGAATCATATTTTGTAGATACAACTTCTTTGATTGTATCTTTTTTCACATTTCGTCCAAATTGATCATATGTATTACTTTCAACAAGTGTATCATCAATATAAGTTTTCAATACATTTCCATACTTATCATATTCAAACTCTGTCACATGTCCATTTGCATCAATAGTTTCTGTTTGTAATCCTAATGCATTATACTTATACGTTGTCTTATTTCCAAGTTTATCAACTTCCCCAACTAAGAAACTATTTGCATCATAGATTTTCTTTTCTACATGACCATTGGCATCTACTGTTTCAATTTCATGGTCACAACCATCAAATTTATGTTCAGTTACATAACCAAGTTCATCTGTTTCTTTGATAAGTCTATCTAATTTGTCATATTCATTTTTCTTAACATGACCATAGGTATTCTTTTCTTGTGTGTTATTGCCATAAACATCATACTTATATTCAGTAACTTTTTTATCTTCAGTCTTCTTGATAAGATTATCATAAGCATCATATTCATTAACTATGACAACACCTTTTTCTGTTGTTTCTTTTGTTACACGATCATAGTGATCATATTCTTTCTTATTGACAAGGCCACGTTCATTGACTGTCTTGATGATATTACCACGCTCATCATATTCAGTTGTTTGTGTCTTGCCATTAGGAAGAACAATCTTGATAACCCTGTTCAATTTATCATACTCATAACGAGTAACATTTCCTCTACTATCTGTAGATTTCACTAGGTTATCACCATCATATTCATTGACAGTTACATTTCCTTTACCATCAGTTGTTTTTACTAAATGTCCAACAACATCATATTCATTGACTGTTGTATTGCCATAAGCATCTGTTTCTTTAATTTCATTACCTTTTGCATCATATACATGTTTCACAGTCAATCCTTGTTCATCTGTTTCTGTTAATACACGATTATGATTATCATATGTTTTAGATGTCTTTAATGTACCTTTTTGAGTTGCAATAAGGTTGTTATTGTTATCGTAGGTACTTATTGTCTTTCCACCTAACTTATCGATATATTCGATAATATTTCCATTACCATCATACTTGAACG
Organism: uncultured Erysipelotrichales bacterium; assembly: GCA_910586805.1. Lineage (GTDB taxonomy): Bacteria > Bacillota_I > Bacilli_A > Erysipelotrichales > Coprobacillaceae > MGBC140090. The sequence goes on from CAJUJC010000003.1 coordinate 22,218, forward strand.
ATTCACTTTGACCATAACTATCTGTTTTTTTAGTGATTCTATTCAAGTTATCATAAACATAAGTTGTCTTACGTCCATTTGAATCTGATTCAGTTAAAACATTACCCATTGAATCATATGTAAATGATTCTACAAGTCCATTACTGTGAGTAATCTTCTTAATTAGATTTCCTTCATATTCAAACTTCTTCCATACACCTAAGGCATTTGTTTCTTTCACAACAAGATTCTTGTCATTATACTCATATGTTGTTCCCACAACATCATCTGTATCTTTATAGATCACATTGTTATTAGAATCAAACTTATATGTTTCTTTCTTACCATCTGGTGATGTTTTTGAAGTCACATTCCCACGTTCATCATATGTATACTTTAAAGTTGTTCCATCATGATTTGTTTGTGTTAATAAATTTCCTTGACCATCATATTCATATTTTGTTTGACGACCTTTTTCATCGGTTTCTCCTGTCATATAACCGTCATTGTTATATTTATATGATTTTGAACTTCCATCAGCTCTTGTAATTTTTGTAACCTTAAAATCATTATCAAGAACATATTTTTCTGTTTCTTTTCCATCATATGTAACGCTTGTTGTATTACCATCATATCCAAATTCAACTTTATTTCCATTAGCATCAACTTGACTTAAAACTGTTCCGTTCTTATCATAAGTATTTTTTGCCAAGACATGACCATTCTTATCAGTGATATTTTGAATCTTTCCACTATCATCATAAACATATTTTTCACTATACCCAGCAGCATCTGTAAACTTAATCAATTGTCTATCATCGTTATATTCATAAGAAACAAATGTGTTATTTGGAAGATTGATTTTGCTAACGAGATGATAATCATTGTATTCGAAAGTGATTGTTTTATTACCTAATGATACACTCTTAATCACACCATAATTATCAAAGTTGATTCGTGATTCAAAACCAGTCTTTGTTACAATATGTGTCAATGTTCCATATTCATCAAATTTATAAGTTAATTCTGTTCTCTTATCATAAATAGAAACATAATCACCTTCGACTTTGACATCAATCTTATAAATGATTTTTGGACTATATTTTCCATCAACTTTATTAATCTTTAAGATTTTTCCATCACCTCTAAAGAATAACATGTTATCGTCTTTATCATAGGCAATATATTGTTCAAAGTTTGATGAGAAATTTGTACCAAATATTGAGGCGTTATCTTCACCATATGAGTTATAAACACGTGTTAAAGCTAATTCATCAAAATCATTTAATGTAAAATCATTTGTTTCATGATAAAAGTTCCCAATACTTGTTGATACTGGATCAGCTACAGAACAACTACCATAACATGATGGCCCTCTATAAACATATTTAGATTCAAATGAAGATAATTTGATTGGTGGTCTATAAACATCTTTTGGAACTTTCGGATTATTCTTTGCAAATCTTAAGAAAAGCACATCGCCCTCTTTGATCTTGTTTGTTGAAGTGTTGTTATCTTTTTTGATATCTTCAATTTTTAATCCATAATGACTTGCAATAGATTTTAAACTATCACCTAATTTAACTTTATAGATGATAAATCCGTCTGTGATAAGTTCTTTATCAGATTCTTTACCATCATTGATAACTTTCATTCTGTATTCATAGAAAGTATCATATTTAGGAATATCTCCAATTCTTAAATAATTTGTAGTATAGTTCACTTCTCCTTTTTCATATTTTTGAACACCATCTATTGGATCAGTTACATAGATAGGATCAACGAAATATGGAGAGGATTTTTCTTTCGCATTTTGTGTTTTGACTTTTTCAAAATCTGTATCATTAATTTTTGCATATAGATCAAAACGAATATCACTGTTTGGTTTAGAAATACCATCCATACTGATGGCTTCAAAATATTGACCATCTTTTGCATAAACTCTTAATTCATTATCAAATTGATTGATATCTAAATTTGGATCAATATCAAAATCATCACAATGATAAATTTCTACTTTTGGCAAGTTCCCTGTAGATTCAGAGTTGAAAACATTACATTTCCATTTTGATGATTCATCAGTAACTTGAAGAATCAATGTTTTCTTCTTACCATTTTTTAAATCTTGCACATGTTTTGTAATATCAAATTCTTTCCATCCTTTTGGCTTACTGAATTTCTTATGAGAAATCAATGTCTTTTGATTGCTTGCAGGTTGGTTATTCCAATTAACTCGACTAGGATCAATATAATCACTGTTATAAACATTAATATCATTTAATTCATTGGCTTCAGCTAAATCTTGTTCCTTATAAAGTTTCAAAACTGCATTTTCAATTCTTTGATTTTCACCAATATTTGGCATTGCAAAATATATAAATGTTCTTGCAATCTTGATATTACTATCTTGTCCACCATAGTAATTATCATCATATCCTACAAATAAATCAGAATATTGACTTGTGACTTCTGGTCTACCTGAACGAATGTATGATGATTCTAAATCAATGACTTCTGCATTCTCAACTTCCACATTAGCTTTAGCTATCACTGGATATACTCTTGATTCTTCATTTAACCATGATTGTGGAAATGTCATAGTCACTGAGATTTTATTATCTTCTGTTTCTTTGTAATCATATTTTATTTCTTGATTTCTATTTCCATCTTTATCAATCAAATAAGGAGCATTGATTTGATAAACTGTTTTGTTATCTTTTAAGAATACAATTGAACCATTAGCATTCTTTTGCACTTGATAACCTTGTTTATCTACTTCAAATGTATAACTATCATTTTCAAGTTTTCCATTGATATAAATATATTGAGAAATCGTATTAGAATTCACCCTATATTCCAAATCAAGATTTTTAAAAACTTCAGAATATAAAATGACATTCTCTTTAATAGCAAAATTCTTTAATTGACCTGATGGCATTAAAGATATCTCGTTTTTATCTGAATCTTTCAACCTCACGACTCCATTTTGAACAGAGAAATCATAAAGCCCATCTATATTTTCATATGAGGGACTACTTCTAAATAAAGATGATTCTTTTTCAATCGTATTATCAATTTCTACATATTTCCCTTTTTCTTTTTTATGAATTTGGTCAAAATAAAAGTCTGTAACATATTCACCATCACGTAATTGATAAGTTTTACTATTTTCTGTTCTTAGACTTGTTATTTCTTTATCATTTTTTCTTGAATTATCTTCACTCACAACAACTGGTTCTTTTGTAATAACCTCTTTATTTCCATTTTCGATAAGTGTTGTTGCTTTTTCTTTTGTCTCCTCATTGATATCTTTATCATAAAGATCACCATGAGTATCTTGAGTTGTTATTTTCTCATTTTCTTTTGCATAAGCATCAGCAAAAACTTCACCAGTTCCAACGACCATTGATGCTACAATCAAAGATAAAACAATCTTTTTCAATTCCTTTCCCAACTTCAACATCTAGATCGCCTCCTTATCTCCATAATTTTCATAATAATAGTCATGATATGCATCATAAGCCTTTTGAAGATTATTCACATCATTTTCACTTAACATGCTTATCCAAGCTTTTGTAGAGAATGAACGTAATTGTTTTTCAATATTTTGTTGCAATTCCATCATCTTCTTTGTATAAGCATCCTGACTATTTCTATGCTTATCAATTTGCTTATTTAATAATTCTTGAAACTCTTGCACTTCTTTAAACCAATCATCATCACAGAAGTTAGAACCATTGATAATTTTCAACAAAATAAACATATTCGATACAGGTGTCTTTTCTTTATCAAAATCACCTGTTCCTTCATAATAACCATTATCTTCAATAACATGATCTGGAGTAGAAACAGCTGTGTATACCAATGCACTAACAGCCATTACCGAACAACAAACCATGATTGCGATAATAATTGTTTTGGTTTTCCACTTTTTCATAGTCTTCTCCTTATTCACCACCAAATAAAGCCTTCATATCATGTTTGATAGAAGGCATGAGATATTATTATTTATTTTTTTCATTTTTACTTGGTTTTTCTGGCTTAAAAAATTCCCAAGGAGAGCAATTATCAAGGTTCTTAATTGCAATTTTTTTAATCATTTCTAACATACTTTTACCTCCTTCCCATAAATTCGCTAATCCAGTTATATAAAACGGATAGGTAATAATATATGTGTATCTGTTATCTGTTTCTTGCATCATACAAAGTAACATTCCAATCCCCATTAAACATAAATTGATAAACTTAAATCTATTATATTCATTTTCTTCTATATCCGAATTCTGAGGAACAAACATTATATAAAATAGTATAATTTGAATCCATAAAATCTGATATATAAAAATACTCATACTAACTTTCAGTAGTAGTATGAATGATAAATGAACTATTATCGTTAGTATCATACATCTCAACATAGTTTTTGCATGATATCCACCACCAAATTTTCTTAGTACATGAAATAGCACAAGAAAAAGTATTGTTTCATATAAAACATTAAGTACAATACCAACAAATACAATAATAATTAATGCTGTGACATTTGATATTAATAATTCTAATCCATACCTATAAAGTTCAGATTCACTTTCATCAATTTTTTTCTTATCTACTAAATAGCAGACAATTTTATTAGATAGTTTTCTTAACACACATATCACCACTGTCTATTATATTTGTTTTTAAATTAACATTTTTTGCTTTGTACACGAACACATCAAAATTTGTACATGAATTAACAAATAAGGACATTTTTTACATATAATTTGCTATTTTATATTTTTACAAATGATATACATTGTTAATATAAGAATTAATTAGAAATATTTTCATTATATCTTGCATAGATATTCTTTATATCTATCCTTAATCTTATTAAATAGTTTACATTTTCCTTGTTCCCTCTATGAACAATCCTATTAATAAAAACAACAACGAAATTAACAAAATTTTTAAATAAACATAATTAATATTACTAATATAAATAATTGATTCTTCAAAAAGAAATATATTAAATATGGATGCACTATTATCAAAAAAAGAAAAAAATAAAATATAGAAAATCACTCCACCTTCTGAGATAATCAAATTATTTGTTATTGTCGAAATCACATAAAAAAAACTGATTAAAAATATTTCTTGTAAAAACACAAGAAAAAAATATTTAATAATGCCAGGTATATATAAATATAAAATCAAATAAAATGGTATCATTACAAAATTGAATAATAGAAAAGCCCATAAATAATGTCTTAATCTTTTAGACTTATCCATAGATAAAATTATTTCATAATATCTTTTATCTATATATTCCCTATTAAAAAATACTGTAATAATAATAAACACAACGTAAATATATCTTTCCATACATGAAAAACACAATATTTCTGAAAATATATTATCAGTTACATCTTTGATAGAATTTTGAATAATTAACGGTAAAAAAACCAAATATAAAAGTATTAAACAACTGATTAAAAATTTTTTATTTTTCCCTATTTTATATAAATACAAGGTAATATCAGACTTTATGTCATCCATATTTTCTTTCCTCCTTATTAAAAAAACTACAATAAAGAGTACTCTTTTTTAGAATACTCTTATAAATTCTATGCAATATTTTAAATTTTTTATTTTTTTGTAACTGTTACTTCTCCATATGAATGAGCTTTTGCATACCCATTATGTAAGTATACAGAAAATGATGATGTTTTACTTTGTGTTACTGTCCTTGTACCAGTTTTTCCAATATCTAATTTCATCTCTGCTTCTGTAGTAAATGGCCAAAGAGGGCCTTTCCATGCTGCTTGACATGCAACAGAAACACTATGTTTAGTATCAGAATAATTATTCCTTGCATAGTATTTGGCAGCCATTCCATATCCAGTAACATCACTACTTTTTTGATAAGAACCTATATGTAGTGTTGCACTTTCTGTAGTCCTACCCTCTGCAAAAACATTACCTATACTCAAAATACACATACTTATAGCAAATGCTAGTGGTAATTTTCTTTTCATATTTTTCCTCCTTTTGTATCATTTATATTACTATGTTACTGCATAGAATCTATCCTTTTATATTTTGAAATAAACAAATATGCATCATCTACTGTAACTGTTGATTCTTGTAAAAAACTATAGTTCAATCTACTATTAGAAATTATTTTGTAACCATTATCAATTCTTATTTTGATAATCTCTTCTTTTACAAATTGTAATTTATCTGAATCAACATTATATACAAAAATATTTGTAGGATTAATAAACTCTAAAGTTGTTCCTTCATATAATACTCTTCCATCCCTAAGAACAATCACATCAGAACATAAGTTAGATATATCCTCAATAATATGAGTTGATAAAATAATCGGACAAATTATTTCAATTTTTTTCATTAATTCTTTAAATCTAATTCTTTCATACGGATCCAAACCCACCGTTGGCTCATCTAAAATTACAATATCTGGTTTTCCTAAAAATGATTGAGCAATACCTAATCTTCTTTTCATTCCTCCAGATAGTTCAGAACAACGTTTTTTTCTTTCTTTTGTTAAATTTGTTAATTCCAACACTTTATTTATTTCCACATCTCTATCAACTTTATTTATTTTTTTTAATATTGAAAAATACTCTAATTGCTCCTCTACAGAATTATCCTCAAAAGCATCAAAAGATTGAGGTAAATATCCTATACTTATATTTTTGAGATTGATAAGTTTATCTTCATTTTTTTTATAAATGATAGTTCCATTAGTTGGATTAACTAAATCAAGTAATATTCTAATTAATGTTGTTTTTCCACTTCCATTTGGTCCCATTAAACCATAAACTTTATTCTCAAATTTTAAGTTTATGTCACTTAAGACAACTTTATTTCTATATTTTTTCGTTAAATTTTGAACCTCTATTTTCATCCTAATTATTTTTTCCCCCCCAAATTAATAATCCTAATTTCTTAAAATAGTCCTCCTGAGACTTATTATCATTTTTTTGATTTAATTCCTTTTTCACATTTTCGTTTTCTATATTCTCGTTTAAACTTTCAAATAGACTTTTATAATTTTGATTAATACTTCCTAAAAGAACTAAATTATCTTTAACTTCCTGATTAATTTCTTCATTTGTAAAAATATAATACATTAGTAAATCTGAATCAGATAAAAAACCATCATTTGCTACAACGATATAATCATTAAACTCTGCATAATTTCCCAAATTGGATATTCTCCCTATACCATTTGACAGAACGAGTATTTTTTTATTTTTAAAATCTAATTTAACACTATAAATTTCTTCAATTTTCGAAATAACACTATTCCAATTTTCATTCAACATTTCTATATATTTTGAAGCATTTAGCTCATTGCTTAAATTTAATGGAAAATAATTTATAAATTTATTATCAGTTTTTTCTAGATTCCCGCCTATTAGTGTCAAACTGTCTGATTTACCCTCATAAATATTATTGTTTAATTGCTCTAAATTAGTAATTATGGGATATTTGGTATTTATTTGTATTCTGTATTCTGAATTAACTCGATTATATGGATTATATCCATAATTCGAAACAGCAGATTCACCAAAAGTTATATATAATTGTCTTTTACCAGGCATTGGATACCATGCAAAATATCCTGGTAATTGTACCGCTTGATAATTCGAATAAAGACTCGGATGATAACCATTATACTCTATTATTATTTTTTCTTTGAAAACTTTATTTTTTAAAAATATATCTATATAATCTCCATTTTGTTCATAATATATTAAATTATCACTTTTCAATTTCTTAACCTTATATCCATGATATAATGTAAAAACAAAATGATCTGTTGGTTCATTTGTAGAAGCCGTTATAGTCCCTTTAACAAAGAGTTTAGATTTGATATCAATTTTTAAATCGTAATTTTTAACATCGAATTCATTTGCAGTATCTTTTTTGTAATTCGATTGATTTTCGAATATACCATAATAATTTAAATCACTATATGTATCATTCCATTTTTTATTTATTCTACATGAACTTTGCGGTATAAATATTGAAATAAAAATTACCATTGATAAACATACACTTATATATTGTACTTGTCTTTTTAATTTATTATGAAATAGAATAATTAATAAAACTACATTCCAAAAAAATATAATAGAAACTTTGTAAATTTCATTTTGATAACCATATAAATGATCTATAGTCCAATTACTATTTTGATAAAAAATTGAAAATGGTCTAACTATAAAATTCACAATAGAATCAATAGGAATTAATGGTTTAGTTGACCATTGCAACAATTCAATATAAGGACTTATTAAAATCATAAAACAAGTAAACAATATAAAAGATGTTTTATTTTGTTTAATTTTAGATATTATTGCACAAATAGTAACAGTGAGAATTTGAGGAAACAATACATTCAACAAATAATATTGTGATACACAATTATAAAATAGATATATTTGTTTATTTATATAAGCAGAAAATAACAGTAAAATTATTAATAAAATATTAAATAATAATAATACTAAAATTATTATTATATAATTTACTTTTAAATATGTATTACTATTATGATCTATCGATGTAATACATTCATTTAATTTATAGTTTTTATCTTCTCTGAAGTACAGGAAAGCTATAGTTCCATATATAAGCATAAAATAATAATTAAAACGTACTATAATGTAAAACAAATATAAAAAATCTGCATCATTTTTCAGAAAAAATAATAGTGCAAATAAAACACAAATAAACAAACACAATATAGTATTCTTATATGTTTTATTTCGCCAAAATAGGATTATCTGTTTCTTAAATATCTCAATCATAAAATTTCCTCTTTCTTATTCTAAATATTACTAGATAACTTTTTATTTTATTATTTTGATATATTCTATAAAGCAGTCACAATATGATATTTCTTCGAATACCATTCGCTTTTACTATATATGCTTTAAGAATATCGTATTTTTCAATTTTATATTTTTGTTTGTACTCGAATTATCGTTTTTATGTACACGAATTTAAATAAAATTTATTTATGATATTTTTATTTAGTTTTTTACAAAAAAAAGGAATAGCCTCCTATTCCTAAATACATTATTTAATTGCATTCTCCATTTATTTTCAATCAAAAGAAATATAAATATACGTTTTAAAAGTATTATCTTGAATATCAGTCTTATACACACCATCATATTTTTCAACAGTTTTCTCTAATATAACCAATCCTTGACCATGTTCAATTTTATCTTTTTGAGTTTCTAAATAATTCATATCTTTTGTTTTATCCGTAAGATTAATCACACTTACTATAAACTCATCTTCTGTTAATTTAATAAAGACTTTAATACTACTTTGGTTTATTCTTAATGTTTCTTCTACTGCATTATCTAACACATTGTATAATATAGAGCACAAATCATTTGCACTCATTTTACTGTTTTGACAAGCATTCACATTCCATTGAAATTCGATCTTATCTTTGTAATCTGTGTATTTAGAATTTATAATAGCATCTATATATACATTTCCAGTATTTATAACATTATCAAATTGATTAAATTCATTTTTTATATCTTCATAGAGTTGATGTCCTTGCTCATTATCAAGATAATCCAATGCTAGAAGTTTATTTCCTATATCATGTTTAAACCTTTTTAATTCTTGATTCATTTTTACTTCTTTATTCATATTTTGAATAAGTAATGAACTTAACTCATTCTGAAATTTTTCAAATTCCTTTTCAGCATAGACTTCATTTAAATTTATAAATACAATAAAACACATAATAAATGTAATAATAACTAAAAACAGAATCATATATACATGAATCATAGGTTCATAGACAATTAGATTTGATAACAAAATCACGATACTAATAATAACCATCATAAATCCAAAGAAAATTTTCATATATTTCTGTGGAATCAATAGCTCATATCTACCTAAATAATTATCAATTCGAGAAACTATTAAATACGTTAAAAATAACATCATCAATATCGAAGAAAACCTAAAAATTGTTTGTAAATATAAATGATGTGAAGCTACTGAAAACACTCTTATCATTATTTCTCTTACACATAATGAGGCGAAACCATAAATACAGTAAAATGATGTTACATAAAATAAATCATAAACCATATTTTTCTTATTTGAATATATCCATGCCTCAATTAATATTAAGAGTGTCGCCAATAAAATATTGACGAAAGGAATATCATATGTTAAATGCATATTTAATGAATAACCTATAAGAAATGTAAATAAATAATTAATAAGACTAACACAACATATTTTTATGAAATAAACTTTTTTATTCGTTATATTATTTTTGTTTATAAGCATAGCTAAAATAAACTCATAAAAGAAACAATAAAGAAACTCTAATACCATAACCCACTCTCTTTAGCGATGTATTGCTCTATAAATTCATTATATCTATTTTTAGCAATTGGTAATTCTGTACATTTTTCATCTTTCAATATAACATAGCATGATTTTGTAACCTTTTTAACATATTTCCAATTGATATAAATATCCCTGCTAATTGGTATAAAAAACATTTTATGTGGTTCAATGAATGATGTTAAACTTTTTCTTTTAAGAATATGTTCATCATTGTTTGTATAGATATGTATATTTCTATTTTCATATTTGATATAACAAATATCATTAACATTTAATAGATACAAACCATCCGATTCAATAATTTTGATTTCAACTTGAAGCAATTCATTAAGTACTTGTGCAAATTGATTCTTAAAAAATGTATCTAATTTTTCTTTTAAAACAAATTTAAAAGTATTCTTACCAAATGCATCTTCCATCTTATCTTGATATGATGTCACATAGATAACAGGAGTATTTTTAAAGTAATTATTAACCATGTCTATTCCATTTATTGAATCATTAAGATCGATATCAACAAATAAGAGATTAAAATGAGTTTCTTGACTTTTTTCAATTAATTGATTAATTTCTAAAAATCTATAAACTTCAACATAACTATAACACTCACTCTTTTCAAGATATTCACATATCTTTTGAACAAAATACTTATTATCATCAATAACGGCTATGTTAAACACAGATTATCCCCCTTAATAAAAATATTTACCCCTATATAATACTAATTTTAAATTTTATTTACCTCGCTTTTTCCTTTCAATCATAGAATATACCAATGAATCGACTGTGTCAATTTGATCTTCATCTAACAAAAGAAGTGAAGTTAACAAATCATTATGGTTATTTACAAATTTCTCTAAAGCATCATTGTATTCTAATGTGCGATATTCTTCTGTCAAACACAGTAAATAATCTAAACTAACATTAAAAACTTTAGCAATATTCACCATTACATCAACATATGGTACAGTTTTGCCATTCTCTATTTTACTAATTGTTTGTTGGCTTACTCCTACTTTTCTTGCTAATGTATCTTGTAACATTCTATTTTTTGCTCGCAGTTCTTTAATTCTGTTTGGCATTATCAAGCACATCCTTTTCTCTTTATTTAATTGTATACAATTTAAAAGAGTGTGATACAAATATTAGATAAGTACAGATACGCTTATCAGTTGTATATAAAATAAAATTTAAACACAATATAATTATTAACACTATTCTTCCTGTAACAATACTTCAATTCTATGTTACAGTCATATCACAATGATACTCTGGGAGTATCATTGTTAGGACATACTCATCCCATAAAAATAATCAATTAAAAAAATACATATTACTTGTCTGTCCGTTATTGCTTTGACGAGTTCTATGTATTTTTAATATACAATCATTCTTCTCTAAGATTTTTAGACATCTAATAATTGTTGAGCGACTGAGTCCTGTATCTTTTACCAATGTATTTATTGATGGAAAACACGACCATGTCCTTCTATTCGCATAATGTAATAATGCTCTATAAACTGTTCTTGCTGTTGGAGGAACATCTGCACTAGATATCTTTGTATAAAAATACATATAATCTTTATTCAACTTTAAGACCTCCTGTTCTTATTTCTATATGACTTTTAATTAAATTTTCATAATCAAAGTTTTTCTTTAAGATATTTTCTAACTTTTTGATATCTACATAATCCACTTCTTTTCGAATACGTTCATTGACTTGGTATTCTTTATCAAGTTTTATCTTCCAATATATAAACAATCTTAATATGGTCTTGAACGGATGGATTCCTGTCTTCATAAGTATAAAATGACCTTTAGGCATTGTTCTGAGTTCATCTGGTGTCATCAATGGTCTTTCTATCATTTGCAAGGATTGTGATGGATCATTCTTCCCTCTATTAATAGAACCGCTTTGAACAGTATGTGTACCAAGATTTTCGCTAAATATTTTTGCCATCTCTGAGTTAGGTGCAAACCCACCAAACAATGTATCTTGACAGTTATCTATGATGATCTTTGCACCCTCACTGCCATAATTCTTTTCAAGTTGTGCTAGCGATTGAATAATCGCAACGATAGATATATTTCTTGATCGAGAAGCACTAAACATCATTTCAATGGACTGTATAGGTGGTATCGTTCCGATCTCATCAAGATACATAATAATCTTTCTAGGAATCACACCTCCATGTTCATCTGCGTAAGCTAACATTTCTCTATAATACTGCTGAAGAAAAAGTGATATCAAAAAATGTTTCGTATTATCTTCTTCAGGCATGACTAAAAAGATGGCAGACTTATGTTCACAAAATCTTTCAATATCAATCGTTGTTTCAAAACATAATATTTGTTCAATCTCACTATCTATAAAAGCATTGAGTCTTGACAAAACGGTTGAAAGAACTGACATCATCGCTTGTTCACTTGTATTAAGTGCAGCACCTGCAAACCATCTTGCCTTATGATTATCTGGCAAAAGGTCTAACAAAACTTGAAACTGTGTTTTCCCTTTCACTTTAGATGGTTTTAACAAATCTTGCACCAGTTTAAAGACACTCACGATATGCCTTTGCTTATCTTCACAAAATTCAGAAATAATCAAAATCACACTTGTCAATAATCCCTCAGCCGAGTCATAGAAAAAAGAGTTCTGTCCATAACTAGACGAACTCTCTCCATCATTAAAGATAATTGTTTTGGCTATGACCTTAGCATATTTTTCTGTCTTGGCTTTGATTGTTAAATTTGATCTATCTTTTTTATAGATATCCATATATTTATTGACCATATGCAACATATTATTTCCATCTGAATAGATTGGATTTCTAAGATCAATGACAGATATTTGATAACCATAATACTCTTTTGCTATACCACCATAATGTCGATACAAATCACCCTTTGTATCTGTGGTGATAAAGCTCGTACCACTTGCACAAGCATACTCTAGATTAGGATACAAAAAGTGTGCTGTTTTTCCAACACCTGCAGCACCAATCATCAAAAGATGAACATCAGCTTTATCCACATAACAATATGTTTGTTTTCCTTTTACTTGACTACCAATAACGATACCTTGAATATTGGGAAGATGTTTTCCTTTTCTCCAATTTTGAGGGTCAAAATATATCTTTGAAAATGTTTCATTGATTTCTTTTTGCGAAGCGAACCTTGAATTTCCATATTGGCCATTTCCAACTTCTTTTGCCTTGATATTATCTAGACTATAATTATTTCCAAAATAAACTGCTATACCAATGAAAATAAAAAACAAGACACCCATACCTATAAAGATAATTTGATCATGACTCATATCTTATTCATATCCTCTCATCATTATATTTTCTTCATATCCTATATCATCAACTGGCTCTACATATTCACTTATAATATTGAGTGCTTCATCATAACTTTTTGCAGATGTTGTGATACGATTGATCATTTCATCTGATTCTTTTTGAAAACCTGCTTTTTTAAGCGATCGACTTGCAATCCCCATTAAATTGAATATATTCCCATCTTCTCCAATCAATTTTGCTGATGGTTTTTGACCATCAGCGATTCCATACTTTTTTTCTATCTTTTTATCCATTTTTTCCTCCTGCTTTAGTTCGTGCTTTCTTTTTTCTTCTACTCTATGAACATAATTAAGATGTGTTAATCCCTCAGTTGCTAAAACACGATATGCTTCTGATAATCTTTCATAACTAACATTTCCTGCTTGATATTCTTCATAAGCAACATTTACTTCTTTCATACACTCCATAAGATTTTCTATCCTTTTACGGATTGGTTTTATATCTTTATAACAGCGATATCCATCGATCATATCTCCTTGTATCTCTTTCATTGATCTATATTCATTGACAATTTCTTCATTGATTAAATTTTGTCTTAATATAAGAGCATCACTTGTGAGAACATATAATTGTTCTTTAATCATTTCTAATTTTGTATTTGCTTGTCTTCGATTATAAAAAATGACCGCAAATGTTTTATTCAATGTATTGAAATCAATATCTTTATTGACCTCATGAATTCGTTTTGTAAGGTTATCGTTAATATGATTGATCCATTGCCTTTTTGGACTTTCTTTTGAAAATTTATATTCTCTACCAGCCAAAGCCATGATATCTTCGTTAAAATCTTTATATGTTGATTGAACGATTCCAATTTGTCCATATCCCTTTTCAATCAATTTATCAGTCACTCTTTCACACGCTTCTATACCTGCTTCATCATGATCAAAACACAACATAATACTTTGTATATCTTTTCTTTGTTCTAATAGATGTTCTAGTCCATCAGTTCCTAATCCATTCAAAGCAATATAATTATCTTGTTCCCAATGATCTTTATGTAATGTGAGATATGAAAGCAGATCAATTGGTGCTTCGAAAACATAAACTCTTTCGCTCGTTCCTCTATATTGAAAAGGATATCTTGAGTCGGATGATTCCACATTTCCTCTAAAACTTTTTCCACCAACTGATGTACTTCTCTTATGAGCATGACGAATGATCCCGTCTTCATCAAATCCTATAAATACAACATTATGATATTGATTATCTTCATAGATATATCCATTCTTAAAAAAGTAATTCAATATATCTTTATCTATTAATCTTGTTTCACTTAAATAAGCATAAGCTCGTTTATTATTGTTATTTCTATACGGTGCAACAAACCTCTTTGGTTTTTCTTGATTATATCTAGAAGATTCTACCATCTGAACATCCCCTACTGACGAAAGAAGAATTTCCATTGCTTCTTTAAATCCCTTGTTAAAATATCTTTTTACAAACTCTATTGGATATCCACCTTCAGAAGTTTTCCAGTCATGCCACATATTTTCTCTAATTGTGACAGTCTTCACTCTTGCCCAACGTTTATCCTTTCCAGACTTCATAAGTGTTTCTCCTTGCATACGTAAAAAATCTTCTAAATTGATGAGATTCGCTTGTTTAATTTGTTCTTTTGAATAATATTTCATCAACGATGCCTTCCTTCTATTCTTCTATATAAACTTTTATTATTTTTTGGTTTTGATTTGACTTTCATTGATTTATATTTTGAATTATTTTTATTTCTCATTTGTTTATAGTTCATATTTGACCACTCCATTTCCTTATTATTTTTTTAAAATAGTGAAAATATTAAAAATGAAGTGTTTGATCATCTTCCTTATGACCAAGTTCACTTCTTTTCTTTTGCATTTTTCTTCTTAATTTTTTATCCACATGTGATAAGGGGTTATTGTTGTTAATGGGAAGTTGTTGTTCGAATATCCTACTTATATGATAAAAGAAACGTGAAACCATGAGTGCAATGTCTTGTTGTTCATACCGTTCCATATTATCAATAAGATACTGAGCATAGACATTTCCCTGACTTGCTGATTTTTGAAGATACACGAATGCCTTTTCCTTATCTTGCTCAACTTCCTTTCCAAATAAAAAAAGTTTGCCTAGCATATACTGAGCAAACGAATTATTCTTTTCTTCTGCTTTCATTAAAAGAGAGATAGCTTGATCTACATTCTTATTCACTTTGATTCCATCTATAAGTATCCTTGCCATCTGTATTTGTGCAAATTCGTTATCCATATCAACGGCTTTTTGTAGATAATGAATCGATTGTTCATGATCATAAAGTTCTTCATATAATTTATACAGATAATAATAAGCATATTCATTAACCTCACATTTTTGAAAATAATGAATAGCTTGAGTTATATCTTTTTCTACATGTATACCTTCCATATATTCTTTACCTAATATAAAATAAGCATTTTCGTTTTCCATTTGATATAACCATTCAAGTGCTTCAGCTATATGTTCAAAATCATCATGATCAATATATAATTGAGCCAATTGTATTTTTGCTGACAAGTTATTGAGTACAATTGCTTTTTGTAGAAAGTGTATTCCTAGATCAATATTCTGTTCAACACCTTTCCCTTTGATATTCATCATACCAAGACGATAAAGCAGATTGTCATTCTCATTTTCTTCGACCATTGATTCAAATTTAAAATAAGCATTCTTATAATAATAATCTGCTTTTTCCTTATCTACCAAACACCCTATTCCTAATTCATAACATCTTGCAGTTTCATATAACGCAAATG
>CAJUJC010000003.1:38752-41480 GCA_910586805.1 uncultured Erysipelotrichales bacterium
GGATTAGAACATTTAGCTGATTTCAAAAAATATTCAAATGCTTTTTCTTCATCCTTTTCTATTCCTAATCCTCTTATATACATCTGTCCTAAAGAATACCAACTCAACTGATTTTGACTCTGTAAAAAATGAAACATTGCATTTTCATAATCCACATCTGTTCCTGTACCATAAAGATAATCTTTCCCTAATCGATAATAACAGTATTCTTCTATATATTTATCTTTTGAATGATCCAATATATATTTAAATCCTACATGACTTTTTCTATAAACTTCTTCACTTCGTTCATCATTTAATATTTGATATGCTTTTCCTAATAAGGAAAGTGCTAAAATATTATTTGGTTCATCTTCAAGAATACTTACTGCTTTATGGATATCTTTATCAACTTCCTGACTTCCATAAAATAACTGAACAGACTGTTTATATTGATCAGACCAATCTATAGTAAACGTACTATCGTTTGCTTTATACGATACTATCATATCATCTATTGGTGAAATTAATTCATTATCTGTATCTTCAGGTAATTTTGAAATAAAATATTCACCAAATTGTTCATATTGAAGAACCTTATTTTCATCATAGCTCATGACTTCTTTTAATATCATATTCTTAATACTTTTGAACTCTCTTTGTTCAAACAGAGGAAGTTGAAGCATGTCTTTATTGGAATAAGTTGTTACAATATCTTCCTTATACATTTTCCACTGTTCATAAAATACAGTAAGCGTATGATCCCTTTCCAATTCTCTTAAAATATCATTGATAAGCTGTTTAGATTCACGAGGAATGTATGCATACATCAATCTTCCATGATAATTTTTTAAACTTTCTTTAAGTTCACTTATTTTATCAAAAAGAATTTCATTATGAGACATCTGATGATTCATATCATACAGAAGTTTTTCAACCAGTTCTTTGCTATAATGTTTAATTTCATCTCTTTTTTCTGTTTGCTTTTGATAGCTATGAAGCAAGTCATTATGAAAAATTTCATGTCCATATATTCTTCTGATTTCTTCGATACCTGCTCTTGTCACAAACCCCTCTTTAAGATCAGTTGAATAAACAACCATATGAATATGTGGATGATGTCCTTCATTGTGAAAAGCAGCATACCATTTTAAATGTGCTGGTTCAATTTTCATAGCCTTAGCCAGTTCATTTCTTTTGCTCTGACAAAGTAACATCCAACTTTGAACATTGTCATATCCAAGCCTTGTTGCATCTTCTCTTCTCAAAGAAATAATATGAGTCCACACATATCCCTCATGTTGTCCAATCTCATGAGCAACTCTATTCAGATTAACAACAATACCTGCATCTGAAAATAATCCATGCTTTCCTAGTTTTTCTACTCTTGGTCTATTGGCAATATAACTGACATACTTTTCTTTGGATATAACACCATTTATATTTTGATCCATAACAGTTGAAATCAATTCACTGGCATTTTTCCTTGTTGGATTAGAAATATAATCCTGATATTCAAACATATCTTGAACATCCGAAAAATCCTTTTTTATTTCTTTTATCAATTCCTTCTGTTTTTTTGTAGCAGGACTATCTCCATACGTTGAAGTATAAGTATCAACTCCATCTCTTGTTGCTATATATTTGACATAAAATTCTTTATGTGATGATTTATTTATATATCCAGTTTTCACAATAATTCTTGGCACTTCATTTTCTCCTTTCAACAAAAAAAGGAACATCATTTGTTCCCATCTTCGTTTCTGTTATTTTATCTTTGAGTTAAAGCAATCCCTAAATCAAAACCAATAAATAAACCTTCTTTAAATACGCTAAGCATTTCCTCATCTTCAAGTGTCGATCTAACTTCAAATGATTCATTATCAATAGCTATTGCTTCTTCGTTTCCATACTTTTCTATCAATGCTTTCATTATCTTCTCATGAATAATATCAACTTCCTTTTGTGCCTTGATTAGTTCTTTTGTTCTTTCATGTGCGTTTTCAATAGGACAGATATTTCCACTATATAAATCTCTAATTATTTTATGCATCTTGGTCTTTCTCTCCTTTCGGCACACACACTACCACACCTTTTTTAACTTATCCATACAATTTTTATTTACTTTTTTGGTATCTGTTGATTTCTTCAAAATCAAGTTTTCCATTTGTACCATTGATTTCTCTAATACACTTCATTCTTAATTTTTTCAGTGTATCATTATCTATATCTACTGTTGCGGATAAGACATTCATGATCATAGATAACTCAACTGTATTCTTAAATAAAAGTTTTGAAATTCTATCTTCACTGACTTTAACGATTCCATTCATTGCTGAGGAAATTGACAAGGGAAGATACTGACCTTTATTCATAGAATCATTGTATTCACTATAAAATTTTATTGCCTGTTCAATAAATTCACTTCTGCTTTTACAGTTTGCTTTTGATTTCCTATCATCAAGACTATTCATAATATCTGGTGACAACCATATTGTTGTTCGTTGTTTCTTTTCCATCACACTCTCCATTCCTTATAAAACAAAAAAACTACCTATTTAATAATAAGTAGCAATAACTATTTCATCACGAATTTTTAATTGCAAAATCGTATTCTATACTGAAAACAGTGGTCATAAAGGTACAAAAAAAGCTTAGCCCTAAACTAAGTTTTCTGTTGTTAATATTAGTTTGATAAACTGGGATTTGTCAATGAATCACCTCATAGCGTAATCTAAGATACGAGTTC
>CAJUJC010000004.1:0-31688 GCA_910586805.1 uncultured Erysipelotrichales bacterium
CTATAATGGTTATATATCGTATTTAATGACTTTTTATCTATAGATTCTATATTTTTCAAACACCATCATTTTGATATTTTTAAATCTTTTCTCACCCAATCCTCTCCTCAAACTTTTGATGTTAAAAACAAAACACTTCTTATTTACATCTAAAATATATGAAGCAA
This sequence comes from uncultured Erysipelotrichales bacterium, assembly GCA_910586805.1. Classification (GTDB taxonomy): domain Bacteria; phylum Bacillota_I; class Bacilli_A; order Erysipelotrichales; family Coprobacillaceae; genus MGBC140090. The sequence continues at coordinate 168 of CAJUJC010000004.1, forward strand.
AAAAACAAATACTTTTAACCATAAAAGACATACAAGCATATACTTTAATATACGAAATTCTTTTTATGAACTTTTAAATCTATAATACAAACATTAAAAATAAGTCCACAAATACAGTCATAGTCCATTGCATTTGTAAGTGTTATAGAGCTTTTATGGAGGAAACTGATATGAAAAAACAAAAAGATTCTATAAATATGAAAAACATTCACAACGATGATTTTCAAAAGATTGCCAATAAGGTATCACTGATAACGATTATTGGCAATATAATCTTATCTATTGTTAAACTTGTAGCTGGAATCGTTGCTCATTCTCATGCAATGATAAGTGATGCTGTCCATTCAGCTTCTGATGTCTTTAGCACTTTTGTAGTCATTATTGGTATTGAATTTGCTTCAAAACAACCTGATAAAGAACATCCTTATGGACATGAACGTTTAGAATGTGTAGCAGCTATTATTTTAGCAATGGTTCTTTTTGTGACTGGGTTTATCATTGGAATAGAAGCATTAAAAAGTATCTCAAATAATCATTACAATGCTTTAGAAGTGCCTGGAATTTTAGCATTAATTGCAGCTATTATTTCCATTATATCTAAAGAAAGTATGTATTGGTATACAAGATACTATGCAAAAAAAATTGATTCTAGTGCACTCATGGCAGATGCTTGGCATCATCGTTCTGATGCATTTTCTTCAATTGGAGCCTTGATTGGAATCGTAGGAGCAAGATTAGGATTTCCAATGATGGATTCAATTGCCAGTTTGGCCATTTTTATATTTATTATTAAAGCAGCTTTTGATATTTTTAAAGATGCAATGAATAAAATGGTTGATCATGCTTGTGATGAAGAAATAGAAAAACAAATTTATAATTGTATCATAAACAATGATGATGTATTAAATATAGATTTACTTCAAACACGTATTTTTGGTAATAAAATGTATGTAGATGCGGAGATTCAAGCAGATGCTTCATATACATTACAACAAGCCCATGACATTGCAGAAACAGTGCATAATGATATTGAATTAAAGTTTCCAAAAATAAAACATATTATGATTCATGTTAATCCCAAACAAAAAATATAGTTATTAAATCCAATCTTCTTACACATGTATACATTATAAAAACAATCACTCATCTTGAAGTGATTGTTTATATTTAACAGGATGTCTAATGACTGTTTTTAAATTTTCTTGTTTTGTCTTTCTAAAATCACTCAAATAAATCTCATGATGACATCTTTTATCATTAATATCAGTGACCAAACCATTTTCCTCAATAAACTGATTCATTTTCACAATACTCATAACCTCTTCATCAAAAGAACCTTTATGCATCAATTGAACACATAATCCCTCATCAATAACTCTATACTCTAATTTATCAACATTATATTCAGGTTTCTTTTTCCTCAAGTTTTCTTTAGCCCATGTAAAAACTTTTTCATCCACAAATTCAGGTAATCTTATCATAGATAACCAGTGAAACTTATTTTTATCAACAATATTCAATCCATCAAAATACCCATCTTCACCCCACCATAATCCTTCTAATGGTGGCACAACATATTCAAAATAGCCTTCAATCTTTTGGTTAGTCATTTTACTCATTTTAATTGTATATGATAAACCATATAATAAACGAATTGCCTCTTGATAATCCTCACTCGTATTAGGATCTCCTTGCCCTTCAACCACAACATACTGAATTGGTGGAACTGTTATTAATTCAGGCTTTGTTTTAGGTTGATAAATATCTTTATATACCTTCTTATAATCAACTTTATTCATCTACACCTCTCCTTTTCTTATTCTATTATACCAAATGAAACATGACATCCTATGTCAACTTTCTTCATAATTTTCAAGAATTTTTCTAACCTCATTTAAAAACTCCTCTTTAAATAAAATTGGTTCTATGATTTTCATTCCACTTCCAAATGACAAAAGGAATGAAAACAAATACTTATTTTTTATAACCTTAGTATGAACAATATAACCCTTTTCAGCACTTGTTATATCTTCATAAGAAAATGCATCATATACAAAATGTCCTAAATCATTTTCAAACCATAAAACAACCTCTATTTCTTCTCCACTTTCTTTATATTCACAAAATGAAAAATCAAGCTTTCTTTTTACAAATCTATCCTTATGTATACATATATGACTCATTCTCGTCAATTTATAAATTCTTAAAGCTTCTTTATATATATCAAACCCTCTCAAATACCATGTATAACCTTTATATACGAGTTGATAAGGTTGTATCTTTTTATTGGAAACTTTTCCTTTCATATCTATATAACGAAATTCAATCACATTATTTTCTATAACTGCTTTTTGTATGATTTTAAACTTATCGCCCATATCCTTTTGAGAACCCCATGAACTCCAATCTATATCTAGCCACTCTACATTATCTCTTTGAAAAAAACTTTGCATTTGTTGATATAATGATTGAAACTCTTGAATTTCTAAAGTTGAAAACATTTGTAACGCTAATAAAAGATTATCTTTTTGTTGATTACTTAAAAGACTTTGTTCAAGAACAAAAGTCTCATCAAGAAAAATACCACCTTGTTTTCCCTGTTTTAAATGTATAGGTATTCCTATCATAAGTAAACGGTCTAAATCTCGATATATCGTTCTTATAGAAACTTCAAAATGTTCAGAAAGACATTGAGCTGTTGTTTCTTTATGTTCTAAAAGATAATATAAAATTTCAAATAAACGAAATGAATTCATAAACATCACCCCTTTTATTATACATAAAAATTATGTGATTTTCTCCACAATATACGCTATTTATTGACTTTTTCTTTAAAAATTCATACAATATCTTTATTGATATGGCTTTGAGGGGGAATTGAAAATGAATGAAGAAATCAAAGAGGAAGATTTAAAAGAATCAAGTTTTATAAAGAAAAATTATAAAAAGATATTACTTATAACAAGTGGGATTCTTTTGAGTATTTATATTGGTGGATTTTTTTATTTTAATGGTAAGTTTTTAAGTCAAACAACTATTAATGGGATTGATGTATCTTCATTATCTATTGCACAAGTCCATGATAAACTTACTGATCAAATCAATAATAATATCTTAGTATTAACTTTTATTGATAATCAAAAAGAAACAATTGAAAAAGGTGAAAGTGGGATTTCTTACAATAAAGATAATCATATTCAAGATTTGTATGATAATCAAAATCACTGGTTATGGTTTATGTCATTTTTTCAAAAGTCTTCTTTAAAACTTGAAAATATGATTCATGTGGATGATACTCTTCTTACAAAGACATTAAATAACTTAAATCATTTACAACCTGAAGCACAAATAGCCCCTGAGGATGCAAAAGTCATTTATAAAGATAATGGTTTTTCTATCATTAAAGAAAAAAATGGTTCAACTATCAATAAGGATAATTTAAAACAAAGTATTCAAAAAGCTTATATGAGTGGTAAAAATGAAATCAATGTCTTAGAAGAAAATGGATATGTTCTTCCAAAAATAACTGAAGAAAGTCAAAGTTTAAAGAGTTTATTGGAAAATGCAAATAAATATGCAAATGCATCTCTTACTTATGAAACAATATCAGGAAATGTAACATTAGATGGAAATGATATTATGCAATGGTTATCTTGTGATGATGAAGGAAATTATTACAAAGATGATAAAGTCTTTGAACAAAAAGCAACTGAGTTTGTGAAAACATTAAAATCTAAAATTAATAATATTGGTACAACAAGAACATTTACTTTAGCCAATAATAGAAAAGTGACTGTTAGTGGTGGAAATTATGGATTAAAACTCAAAGAAAAAGATGAAGTAAAAGGTTTATTAAAAGATATTAATGAATCTAAAAAGGGAATAAGAAAACCATCAACTTCAGGAGTTCAAGCGTCTTTATCTAATAATGGTTTAGGAAATACATTTGTAGAAGTTGATCTTTCTCAGCAAAAGGTCTATCTTGTCAAAAATGGAAAAGTTACTTTATCTTCAAGTTGTGTCACTGGAAAATATACTGACCTTGATCGTAGAACACCTGCTGGTACATATTATTTATATGGTAAACAACGTAATCGTGTTTTAAGAGGAACTCGACTTCCTGATGGTTCTTGGCCTTATGAATCGCCTGTTTCTTATTGGATGCCATTTAATAGAGGTATTGGTTTACATGATGCTGACTGGCGTAATCAATTTGGTGGAAATATTTATTATAACAATGGTTCTCATGGATGCATTAATCTTCCTGTAAGCTTCGCTGGTCAATTATATAATTCTATTTATGTGAACATACCTGTTGTATGTCACTATTAAAAAAGCCCTATGGTGAAATAACTCACCATAGGGTTTCTTATTTAATCATCATAGAAAGAGTATTAATACCTACTATACCATCAACCTTCAATTGATGTTGTTTTTGATATAATTCAACTTTTTTCTTTGTATCTGGTCCATATTCTCCATCTTGAATAGAACCAACTTTTCTTTGAATAAATTTATTTATATTTGGATATTTTTTATTAACACCAAAAAGTGGTTTTTTGATAACTACTTTTTTCATTTGTGCTTTTGTTTTTATACCACATATATTATCTTCTTCTAATAAGGGTTGAGGCTTCATATCTTTGTTTATTGCTTTTTGTAATAATAAAACATCGTTATCAATCACACCATTTTCTATAACAATAACAACATGACTTCCCTCTTTTAAAACAATATCTCCAGCTTTTAAATATTTATCACTATTTAAATATTTAACATGAGTCAAAACATCAAACATTCCTGTTTCCTTTGCTCTTGATTTTAATGTTGAGGTCGTTGCACAGTTACCACTTTTTACAATATCATTTTCTCTTGCTCCTGCTGCAATCATCAACACTGATGCAAATGAGGAACAATCACATTCACATTGTGTATGAATCTTTGATAAGTCAAAGTTAACTTTCTTAGCTTGTGCTAATAGAGTATTTCTTTGATTTTGATCATAACCAATATTATCATTATTCGCACCTGCTCTTGCTTCTTTAGCAATTCTTTTGGCAACCTCATTTGATTTTGGTCTTAAAATAACATTCCAATTTTTATCATACCAATTTCTTATACATACTTCTTTTCCAGTTTGATCTCCAGCTTGTCCACCTTTGATTTTATTTCTCTCATCAATACTGGCATGAGCAATTTTTACCATATTTTCTTCCTCCTACAACTTAAAAGAGTAGCCTTTTGACTACTCTTTGTTTTCTAATTTTTGAATACGTCTCCAAATTTCTTTGACTTGTTGACGTAATGCAATTTGTTCTTCAATGACATTCATTAATTTATCATTTAATATTTTTAAATCTTCTTTTGTTTCACTTGCTGTTTTTTGAATATTTTCTAATTGAATAGATATTCTTATAAACTGTTCATTTTCATTCTTCAAATCTTTTCTACGTCCTGAAAAGAAATTAATACTACTAAAGACAATAGAAATAATTGTTACAATCAATGCTATTGAGACTTGTGTATCAGGTGACATAAAAATCACCTCCTATTTGTCTATTAATTCTATTTCAGGTAACCCTGCAATTGAAGTTAAAATTGAGGTCATTCCTGCTAATAATGAAGCACTACCAATCATTATCCAATTCACATCAGCCATAACTACTGCTGCCCCTATAACACCTACAGCTGTTTGAGCCATGGTTTTAATAGCTCTTATTCCAGCTGCTTTTAACCAAATTCTAAAATTATATTTTTTTAACATATTCTTTTCACCCTTTCATTTATTCAATAGTCTTTTCTTTATTCAAAATGAAACTCTTCAATTCACTCATTTCTTTTCTTAAACTTTCTATTTCTCTTTGATTATTTTCAATTATTTTATATGCTTTTTGAATCATGTGTGTATTAAGCGCAATAAATTCTTCATAACACAAACCATACATTGCATCTTCACTTATTTTCTCATCTTCATTTCTACCATGTGATACAAAATCAACATCATAAGGTGTCATTCCTATTTCATTTAATGCTTGAATAACATCTTGTGCAATAAAACCAAATTTCATCCTCTTATAGTGATCATCTTTCATTGTAAATGTAGATGGTTTTAAACTCTTAAAAAATCTTTCTAATGCAGTTTCACTCTCTGCATCAAACATGACTGGCATTTCATCAAAATAAACAATATCATCTTTTAACCTTCTATCTGATGATGTATTACAGGCATTTACTGCATAAAGTCTATACCACCTATTTGATGATGCTGTACTTCCTAATGCACAACCAGTAGTACCAGGATAAAACTTTCCTGAAGTCCAGTTTGAATCATAATATGCCATATCTAGATACAATGCCTTTCCATGTGAATACAAAGCTAAATATCCACTCTTTGAATAGATGTATAAATTATCATTACTATTGTAATTTCCTGCGTATATTTTTGTATTTGTATTTTTCAAATTCAAATCACCAGTTACAGTTCCCCCACTTAGTGGTAAATAACTATGTGTATGACTTGAGGGAGTAAAAGAACTTGGTTTACCAGTAATTGTACTCCAATCTTGATTGTGAGCACTTGGTGGAAAACTTGTTGGTTTACTAAGAACATTTGCCCATGTTATATCTTTCATTTGAGGAATTTGTATTTCCTTCTTTCCATATCTCATTCGATAAGTCATTTTCTATTTCCTCCTAACCTACTCTTACCCAAATGTATACCGCCATAAATGGTTGAAGATTTTGTGAATTTCCTGAACCAGCATTATTAATTGTTACACTATGATTATGAACTCCACCATTTTCTACTGTTATGGAATGTGTATGTGCTCCTGCTGATTGAATAATATCACTAGCTAGAGTTGTTCCTCCACCTCCTGGTCTATATCCTGTGCTTCCTGAGGCTGTCATTTTCTCATAACCCTTTAGTGTATGAATGTGACTTCCTGATGAACCTGTTGATGCAGTATGTCCATGATCTCCAGATAACCCAGTACTACCAGTATGAGTATGACTTTGAAGATATTTACTTCCTCCTGTTTTTTTGAGTGTATTAAATTCACTTTGAGAAGTATCTACACAAACCAATGTTCTACCTGGGCAAAGTAACTCCCATTTTCCGCCAAAATTCTTTGAAGGATTCTCAGCATGAACACTAATGAGACAGTCCCCTATTCTATAAAGTTGATGACCATTTAAAGTTTGAAAAGGCATATTAACTTTCCCCCACAAAAATAAGAATTTTATCCATTGGTACTTTATTTCCATCTTCATCCATAAAGTAAGGAGCTTTAATTGGCCATTCACAATCAATTATTTCTTTTTCACTTGCCATCTTTCCAAAAGCAATACCACTACCACCATTTAAAACATCAATAATTGCAGTTGCAGTTGGAATAATACCTTCACCATGATAAGTTGCTGTTTTTCCTACTATATCAGTCACTGTTAATAAAAAGTCATAAGATTTATTCATAATATAGCCATCAAGAATAATATCTATATTTTGATCAAATGAACCTTTATCTGAATAATAAGAGCTTGTTGACTCTTTAGATTGAATTAATCTTGTTGCCACATTTTTATGATCACAACTTGATATAGTATAAGAAGCATTAATCAAAGCATATGTTCCTTCATCATTTTTGGTTCCATCTTGTAAACATCTATAAATACGATTCACTTTTATTGTAGGAAGTTCATAATCCATAATTGTAATTGTTTTTATAAATGTTGAACTTTTTCTACCTCTACTATCAACAACATAAATTTGATATATTTTTTGACCACTTTTGTTTAATGATGAATCAGTATATGAAGAAGAACACACAATATCATTAACATAAATTTTAGAAATAGAACTTCCAAGATTTCCTGTGGCTGATATATTTAATCGACATTGTGAAATATTTTTCAAATACATATTCCATGAAGCGATGCTTGTTGGGTTAATTATTGTATCAGTAACACTAGAAATACGAGGAATAATAGAAACTGGAACTTTTAATGTAAAATTCAAAACATGACTTCCTAAAAATAAACTTCCATAATAAGTTGATACTACTACTTTTCCAACTCCACTTGTAGCATTAGGAATAGCATTCAACCAAGATGTTGGCACAGTATAATTTGATGATGTTGCTACATTTTGAAAAGTTTGTGTATTGTTTCCAAATGTATATGCAACAGTATGTGTAAAGGAACTATGAACTCTTGAAATAGAAAGTTTTAATTGATTTGTTCCATTACAATCTATGGATGATGATGCTAAAGAGATTGTACTCGCACTTGGTCTATATGCAGTAAACGAAGAAGAAGCACTTGAACCAATTTGTGTACTTCCATGATATGTTGTGATTGTACAAGTCCCTGTTAATGAAGATGATGATGTCAAAGCATTTAACCATGTTATAGGAAGAATATATGTCTGAGAGGTTGCTACTGAAGTAAAACTCTGACTATAACTTCCTAATTTAAAAGTAACAGTATGTGTAAATGCTGTTGATTTTCTATTGATATTGACTGTTAAACTATTGGAACCATTGATAACAATAGAATTTGTTAATGATGAAATAGATGAAGCTCTTGGTATTGTATTTAATGTTTGGCTTCCACTTAACGTCATTGTTGTTAATGAAGAACCACCATATGTAATTTGAATATCAAATTTACCACTCACACTAAATGATTTACTTCCATCAGAATTATGAGATATTGTCGTTGTCTTTGAACATAGGGTTTTTGTTCCTGTTGTTGTATTTCCTGATCCACCTGTATATGAACCAGAATAAGTTGTTCCATTAACTGTCACACTATATTTTTTAGATGCAGAAAAGTTTAATCTTGCATCCCAGTGTAATTTTAAACTCCAACTGATTGTTGTTGTATTATTTGCAATATTTTGTGAACTTTGACTCCAGTCAAATGTTAACCATAAATGACTTCTATATACTGAACTTTTGATTGAACCACTACTTGCCATTTTCATTCACCTCTCTATATTTCAAACTCATATTCCCGTTTGTTCTTATAAGCCATTCATAATAACCTACATTTTCATTTCCTACTGTACTTTTTTGCATAAATAAACCTTCAGTAATATAAAGTTTGTTATTTGTTATATAAGCAACTTCATCATCATTTTGTAAAAAAGATAATTTTTCATTCGTTAATTTCATTTTAATTGGACTTAAACGATCACCAATTTCTACACCTTGCTCATTCCAACGAAAATATTGGTTAATTTCCTCTTTTTGTTTTTGAATACTTTCATCAACATCATGAATACGATCATTCATGTTTCTAATTTCTTCTAGTGTTTGATTAGAAATACTTAAAAAAATACCATTTTTATCAACTCTAAACCATTCACTATCAATCAAACCATCTTCTCCTCTTTCACCCATAACAATGCTACCTGTATCTAAATCAATATCAAAACAGTTCCCTTGAATAACACCTGTATGAATTGTATTGGCATTAATATTTCCTAACATATCAATAGCTATATTTTCTAATGTTAAAAAACCATTATCTGAGTAGCCAAAACCATCTTTATTAAAAATCCATCCTTTTGTATTTTCTGTTAATGTAGGTGTATCCATAATTTTAAACCCAATAGGAAAACCATCCTGATCCCTATCAATAACAAAATAACCACCCTTATTTCCCAAAATAACTTCTGTGCTTTCTTTAAAAGCTGATTCTAAAGAACGATATAGTTTCTTTAATTGATTTTGCATAGGCGTATTTCCCATAGAAACATGATCTTCCTTTTCACCAAGAGAATGAATTTGAGCATTCATTCCTGTTAATACAATCTTATTTTCTGATAAAAGAATAGGATAAAAGCTTCCACCTTTATCCTCTACCAAAACAATATCTCCTACTTCTAAAATAGGATTTCCTCTATATTGAACAGTACAAGGCATATAATGAAACCCTTGTATGCCTTCTAATAACTTATCTAATCTTTCTTGTGTCATATAGGGATTCATAAACGTTATGCCTGTTCCCTCACCTGATACAATTTCATTTTTTTCACTCCCACTTGTTAAGGAATGAATTGTGATTTGTTGATCCATATTTCTTTGAAATTGTCCTAAATATTGAACATCTAAAGAAAGACAATGATTTGTTTCTTTCCACCAATAAAAACACAAATGATCTTCTCTATTTGCTTTGATATTACATCCTAATAAACCAGCAATATAACATAACATCTCTTGATTTGTTCCTTCACTATAATTATCAATAATGATATCAGGATAATCATATTCTTCAAAAGAAACATGACATTGTTGAGATATATCATCAACAATATCTCTTATATGTGCTGGATATTCAATTTTAGGAATGTAATCTTTTCTTAAACGCATTGTACAATCATAACCAGTTATAGAAACAATAGAACTCTCATAACTTCTTTGAATATCCTGAATATAATATGTACCCATAGGAACATATTCATATCCATCATCTATATCATCATCTTCTATCCCTTGTTCACCAACAAATAAACCATGTTCTACTCTTACTTTTCCATTTTCTAATGGAATGACACTATCAGGCATATAAAACTTTATAGTTACTTTATTAGTCGCTATATCCCCTAATATTAATCTTGATGAACTCATTGCTGTTTCAATGACTTCAACACTGATTAATTCATTTTCAATAGCTTCATCACTATCATTAAAATAAACTCTTGTTTTCATTTGTCTACTATAATCATATATAGCGGATAAATAATTTTGACTAGTATGACTCATATATATCCCTACCTTTCAATAAATTCAATAGACATGCCTTGCCATATCCATTGTTTTAAAGTTTTATCAAACATATAAACAGGTACACTTCTATCTTCTACATAAACTTTCATTGTATTCCTTTTCCCTAATTTTGGATCAGGATATTCTATATCAAAGAAAACAGGATCAATAGCATGTAATAAAGAAGACATTTGTGTATCATTTAAAGGAGGAAAGGAAACAGAAAGTTTCCTTTTAGATGTTAATCTATCTTTAAATGTATCACCATATTGATTTATCCCTGTTCCATCACTAGAATCAATAAAAGCTTCTTGCCATGTCAATGCAATAGGATTGACAATATTTTGATTATTAATTTTTAAAATTTCCATATATACCTCCTAAATCATTAATGGTGAACGTCCAGTACGATTCACCACTCCATTATGATATTTAATAACTTGTTTACCAACAACTTCTCCATCCATAACAAACGTTGCATGAATATTCATATTTCCTTTTGAATTTATACCCTTCATTGCAGAAGTTACAGCATTAAACACACCACTACTAATACCACTCACAATTTGATCATTATTTGCAACAGCAGTTTTCCCATTAATACGTCCTACTAACTCTGGACCAGCTTCTCTTGCCACAAATAATTCACCAGTGTCAGGGAAACCACCAGAGGCAAAAGTTTTAGCAGATGCGCCTATAATTTGCATGACTTTTGCGCTAGCATTTAATGCAACATCAATTGTCACTTTTTTATCTTTAGAAATATTGTTAATGATACTCCTTATTTGTTCTATTGAACTCTTTGAAGGTGGCAATGCCCTTATAGATACTGTTGGATCTGTATTATAAGCTACATCTTTTATTTCATTCATAATTCCTTTTGCTTCATCTGTAACTTTACCATTATTTGCCTCTAAACTAGCAGCAAGTTTATTACATAATTCAATACCACTTGCATCACCATTTTTAGCAAACGCTTTTACACTTTCTGATAATATTCTTTGATCATTCTCATTCATATCACTTAAAGTTGTTGCTTTCATTAATTTTAATGTATCTAGCCCCTTTGCTTGAGCATTTTTAATATCTTCACTATTCATTTTCCATTGATCAAAGCTTTTCATCAATTGTTTTTTTTCAGTATCGTTCAATTGCATACCTTTTTCTTGTAATTCACTTATCATTTGATCATAAGTCATTCCTTGAGATAATGCTTTATTAATCATTTCTACTTGAACTAACGCTGAAGTTGCTTGTATAGCTTCCAACTCATCCTTTTGAGCAGTAACCATCCTATTTTTACAATCCTCTGAAGCTGCTGCTAAGCTTTCCCATGTAACTTTCCCATTTTCATCAAGCTCTTTATATTCTTCTAATTGTAATTTCACAGATGAGCTTACACTTCCATCCAAAGCGTCAAGTGAATATCTATACAATTCTATCCTTTTTGCATTTGCATCATAAGCACCTTTTGCCTTATCTAAATTATCTGAATATTCTTTTAAATTGACACTAGCATTAACCAATTCTTCACCATACTGGTTCATTAAAGCTATATCTGGTTCATCTAAATATCCTTGTTTGTCATATTTCGCTTGTAGTTCGTTCAGTTTTGCCTGAGCATCTTCTTGCTCCTTAAGTGCAGCATTATAGTTATTTTGGGCTAGTGTCAAATCGCCACGTAATTTCGCTTCCTTACCTAAACTTTCAACATAACCATCATAATAAGCTTCCACTTTCGCTTTACGTTCCAACTGCTTAATATTTTCTTCAATTTTTTTAATATTCTCATCAATTGACTTACTATTTTCTTTCCAAGCCAAATACCCATCCTTAGTTAATTTCACTGTTTCTGGCATCGCAGAATTAATTTTATCCACATAATATTGTGCTTCTTCAAAATTCTTAACATGCCCATTTTCATCAGCAAGATCTCTTAAATTATATACAAAACTTCTTAAAGCTTGCGATTCTGCCTCTACTTCTTTTGACTTTTGTACAGCTTTTTTTGTACTTTCATTAATTACATTTGACGTTTCAATAAGTTCCTTTCTTTTTGCTTCTTGAGCTTCTATAAATTCCCTAGCCTTCTTTGTAGATTCATCTTCTGCTCCACTTAACTGACTTAAACCTAATATCAATCCACCAACAAGAAGCGTTACTCCACCAATTGGACCTGCTAAACTACTAAAAAGTGCTGGGAGACCTTTTATAGTATTTAAAAAACCAGCCCAATTTGCACTAATATCTGCAATACCTGCTGCTATAGAAACAACATTACTTATGTTAGAGATAACATCATCAAATCCAATTTCATTAATTGCATTTAAATTTTCTGCAATCAACAAACAAGTATCATTCATATTATCTAATTGAGAAACAACTTCAGATAAAGAACCGTTTATATTTTCTAGATTATTAAATATATTTTCATTCATAAAAACACCTCCTTATAATTGCTTACCTCTCCTCTTTTTGTTATACTTATAAGAGGAGGATTAAAATGAAAATGAATAAAGACAAAACTATTGTTTTTGAAAAAATTTTAAATGAAATGGGTTTTAATGAATTAGATTCATTGGATAGGCAAATTATAAATAAAATATGTAACCAATACTTTATATCTAATTTTTTTAAAGATTATCCAAACTTAAAAGATAGTGTAATAACTTTAGACGGAATAATTATTATTCTTATTATGGAGATGTTCAAACATCAATTAAAAACGAATACTAAATGTGATAAACTTATTGAACAAAATAATCAAATCATAGAATTACTACAAAAGATTGCTGATAAATAATAAATGCACCTATATTTTTATTAGGTGTTTTCTTTATTTTTTTATAATTCTACTATTTAATCTAAACTTTGATTAATTCCACTTTCCATAAAAACGCTTCTTGTTTGTTTTGTATTTCTATTCATATTTATGTATAATAAATATATAAATATGAAAGTGAGGATATTACATGAAAATAAAAGATTTTGATTTTTTTAATAATTTTGGTTTAGATGATTTAGACGAGTTTGATAAAAATGCAATAAACTTAATGAAGAATAGTTTTTGTGTAAATTCATTTTTTGAAAATACAACCGCAACAGTAGTTGTCAATGATGCTTTGGCAGCACTATATACTCAAAACTATATGTTGTTAAAACAATTACTAAAAATTAATATGAAAAATGATACTATTATTCAACAAAATAATCAAATTATAGAACTACTACAAAAGATTGCTGATAAATAGAAAACACTGCTATGTATGTGATAAGCAGTGTTTTATTTATACCCATTCACAAGTGCATTCATCCAGACTTGTGCTTTGGCTTGTTCTTCTTGTATTTCTAAATTTTGTACCTCTTCTTGTCTTTTTTGTGTTAGTGGATAAGGCTGTGATGTATAAGAAGCACTTTGTTGTCCTTTAGATCTACAAAAGACATTATATAATGATGTAGATATAGCATCATAAATATATATTCCTTGTAGCCATAAATGTGAATTATGACGTTCTTCTTTGATTTCATGTGCTTTTCTATAATATATAGCCAAATCTACATCTTGGTTATAAAATTCTTCATAAGTCATTCCTATACTTAAATAGTATGGAATGACTTCATGAAAGATTTGCGTGTAATTTCTGTTGGAAAGTGAGTCTTCGGTGTCTAAAAACTCGCTTTCCAACTGATTGCGTTTTTTGAGTTATCATCCTCAAATAATGTATTTAATGTATCAGTTGCCATTTCTGATAATTTTGCATACATTTCATTTTTGTTTGTGAATAAATGAAAGATTTCTTCAACTTGTGTTTTCTTGACTCTTTTGTGATGAGCATAGAAAGCATATTCAAAGAGTTTTGGTAGTATTGTAATTGGCTTTTTATTCATATCAGCTAATACAATACCATCTGCTTCCATTTTTTCTAATGTTTTTCTTGTATATTCTAATGTATAATCTACATCTTTATATGTAAATTGAATTGTTTTAGACATCGTTTTTTCCTCCTAATTATGCTTCAGTTGATTTTGGATACCAAGTTGGTGCATTTGTTGGTGTAATATATAAGTTTGTTTCTAATACAGCATTGACTGCCATTGCAGGTAATCCCATAGCACTTGGTTGTCCTGTGAAATAAACTGATTTATCTAAACCTGGATGTTTGATTTCAAACCATACTTGTTTTCCTTCTTCTTTAGCAGTTGTATAGGCTTCTAATAATGTATTCCATGCATCTTCTAAATCAGTTGTAAAGTTAGCTAAGAAGGCTAAAGCCCCCCCTAAGTCTTTTAATCCTTCTACATATGTTTTAAACCCTGTTTGGCTTAAATCTGTTGTTTCTAGTGTTTCTGGAGATGGATTCATCTCTGGTACACTCTTAATATTAGGGATTTGAATAAATCCTTTTGCTGGTCTTGTTCCTAAAACTTCTTCCACAGCATAATTCACTGTAACTCCTGCTGTACTCATTGCAATATTTGACATAATTTTTCCTCCTTTATAATGCTGTTTTATACTGCATTAACCTTTTTAATTTTGTTTCTTTGTCTTGGTTATCTAATCCACAATAGATTCTTATATAACCAAGTTGATGCATTGATATATCAATTTGATTCATAATATCTTTGATTTCATTCATATCCTTATCTGATTGAATTTCTATTTCATACTCTTCCATATGAAGAGTATGATTGTTATCAAAGCTTCTACTTTGTTCAAGTTCATAGTTGTTTGTTTGAACAATAGAAACAACTGGATATGTTTCATTATAAAATCTTAATTTTTGATTTGTTGTTTGAATGTTATCAAATTGTTCTTTTAATGCATTTGTCATAAGTGTATATATTTGTTTTTCATGATCTATCATGTTCATACACCTCCTATTTAATTGTTTTACATCTTTCTCTTTATGAGATGAATATCATAACGTTTCGTTATCTTATGATGTTTTTATTTCTCTTTGATCAAAGGAATTATCAAGAGAAGAATTTATCTTTTCTTGACACTATCATATTAACACCTATATAACGGATATAACTAGGTTCAATATAGGCTCAAAAATAGTTTAAAAAAAAATATCCTACGATATTTTCTTTTTGATTTTTGTATCATATATATTTTACTTGTATCTTTATGACTCATTATCATTAATAATCAAATAGATATCTATTATTTTATATGTCTTATATATTTTTCATAAAAATCATTATTAATTTTTTCTATTGTTGGTATCTCCATATGATGGCAAACTTGTGATAACAATAAACATATTTCTGGTAGTTCTCTTTTATAAGTACTTATACTAATAAAATATGTATTCTCTAGTTGTTCTACCATTTCAGCATAACTTAATGTATTCATATAAGCATCTATCATTTGCCTTTGTCTTGTAGGTAACAATAAAGTATATAACATAAATTCATCTATATATTGGTTAAAGAGATCTATCCTTTTTAATAACAATTCTCTTCTTTGTGTATAATCGTTCATACGTGTAATTTGTGATATTGGTATTCCTTTATTTTCTTCTAATGTTGGTGATGATATTGATGGTAATTGATTGTACTCCTCAAATAAATGAAATTTTTCTCTTTTTAATGAACGTATAGCTTTCATATAATCCTTCATTGTTTGAATGGTTTCTTGTTCTTGTTTAGTATATCTCATAATTCTATCCCTTCTCTACGTTTTGGTAATATTTTCCTTTTGTACTTTTATATTACTCTACGTTTCATAGAATTTCAATATAAATTCTACATTTCTTAGAGAAATAATTGATTTTTTTATTTTAAAGGTATAAAATGGTAGTTAAAGAGGTGATTATAATGTCTATTCTTAATTCTAATATTAAAAAATATAGAGAAAAATATAATTTAACTCAAGATGAATTAGGAGAATTATTATCTGTTAGTGGAAAAACAGTTTCATCTTGGGAAAAAGGACGCAGTGAACCAAAAATTGATATGATTGAAAAAATGGCAAAAGCATTTCATTGCACAAAGGCACAATTGATTGGTGATGATGATATTGGTCCTTTCACTTCTGCGAACGAAGCATTGGAATTTATTTTAAGACAACAAATGGTTGCTAATTATGGTGGATATGATTTAGATGTTATGAGTGATGAAGAAATAATTGATATGGCTAATGATGTTGCAGAATTTTTAAAAATGATTGCGAAGAGAAGAAAGTAATGAGCAATATTCAAAAAATCGTTAATCAACAAATTTCTCAATATCATACAACAAATATTAGAGAGTTATTAGAATTTCATGATATAGAAATCTTTTATTATGATTCTTCAACTAAAAATGATTCTTCAATATTTGTTCATAATGGACTTGGTAATATTTATTTAAAAAGCCAATT
Source organism: uncultured Erysipelotrichales bacterium (assembly GCA_910586805.1). Lineage (GTDB taxonomy): Bacteria > Bacillota_I > Bacilli_A > Erysipelotrichales > Coprobacillaceae > MGBC140090. The sequence goes on from CAJUJC010000004.1 coordinate 17,307, forward strand.
AAATCCATTATATGAAAATTTTTTACTTGCCCATGAACTTGGTCATTATTTATTACATTTTCATCAAAATATAAATTTTTCCTTTACTCTATCTTGTTATAAAAATAGATTAGAAAGAGAAGCAAATGAATTTGCTTGTCGTTTTCTTTTATCTGATATATCTATTGATAATGATTCAGATATTGAATTTATTATTAAAGAAAAAGGAATACCTTTAACTATATGGTATTCCCTATACGAAAAAATTATACCTGATTTAATTAAGAAAGAATCCTAGATTCTTTTTTTATAACTTCATTTCTATAACAAAAAAAGATATGAATTTCTTCATACCTTTAACCATTTAATTCATTTGTAAATATCTTTTTACTTGTTAAATGAGCAACAACCAATAACACAAAAGAAATATCAAATGGACTCTTTAATGTCAATATAACAATAACTAATCCTACAATAAATCCAACCAATTCAACCATAAATGATTTTTTTGTGATTTGATAACGGTCAATCATTTGCCAATGTGTTCTCACACCTTTAAAAACCAATACCATAGCCACTGCAGCCACAATCAAATCAATAGAGAAAGATATTAAATACCTATCAGTTAAAAACTCTTTCACAAATAATAAAACCAAATAGGCACACATTGTCATCCATAAACCTGATATTGTATATTTTTCTAAATCTAACTTCTTTAATTTTTCAATTTCAGGTTTATAATGAATTGTCTTTTCAACATTTTGAATATAATTTTTCATATTCTTATTAATAAGTGCCTGAGCATCATTTTTCTTATCTTGATGTTCAATCATATGATCTAATATAGCACTTAAAAGAATATTCGCTTTCAAAGTATGAGATTGATGTCTTGAAACATAATTCAAAATATCAACATATACTTTTTTATATTCATCATTCAAATTCTTTTCTTTTGTTATATTTTCAAAAAACAAATCAAAAGTTTTTTCTTTGTTCTTCATTATTTCGTTACCTTTAACTCATGACTACTCACTTCACTAATATGTGAATTATAGAATTCAGTCACAACTTGAATCATATAATATGTATCCTTAATTCCAGCGGTTTCATAACTAGAATGCATTGCAAGTTGTGGTAATCCAATATCAACACTATTCATAGAAACTTGAGACATTGCAATATTACCTAATGTACTTCCTCCCATAACATCTGAACGATTAGCAAAGAATTGTACTGGAACATTTGCCTTTTCACATAATGCTTTAAAGACAGCAATACTTACTCCATCACTTGTGTATTTTTGTCCAGCGTGTGATTTCACAACAACACCTTCATTCATATATACACAGTTATTAACATCAGTTAAACCTGGATGATTTGGATGAACAGCATGAGCATTATCTGCACTTAACATAAAACTTGATGCTAATGCTCTATAATAATCTTCTTCGTCTTTACCTAATGCTTTATTAACACGTACCAAAACATCATATAAGAATGTAGAAGCAGCACCTTGTTTTGTTCCTGAACCAACTTCTTCATTATCAAAACAAGCATACACATTGATTGATTCTTCATTATATCCATTTAAGAAACCTTTTAAAGTTGTAAACCCACATTGTAAATCATCTAAATGTGGTGAAGAAATAAATTCTTCATTTGCCCCCCAAATAGAAGGTGCATTTCTATTGTATAAATATAAGTCACTACCATAAATATCTTCTTCTGTTACGCCTAACTCTTTAGCAATCAATTTCTTAAAATCACCTTTTTGAGTATCAGCGCCTCCAAATAATGGTAATAGATCAACTTGTTTATTGTATGCATAACCATCATTCACAGCTCTATTCATATGAATGGCAACGTTAGGAATCATCACTAAATCTCTATCAATTTTTAATAACTTAGTAACAACACTATCGCCTTCTTTAACCAAAACACGTCCAGCTATTGATAAAGGTCTATCAAACCATGTTGCACATAACATTCCACCATAACCTTCAGTATTTAATTGAGTATATTTTCCTTTGACTTCAATTTCAACATTTTCTTTAATTTTAAAAGTAGGATAATCACTATGTGATGCAGTTACATTAAATCCATAGTTATCTAATTTTGTTCCTACATGAAATGCAATCACACTTGTATTGTTTCTTGTTACATAATATTTCCCACCAGGAACAATTTTCCAAACTTGTCCTTCTAATAGTTTTTCATAACCATTTTCACATAATTCATTTTCAATTGTTTCGACAGCATGAAATGCTGTTGGTGACTTTTGAAGAAAATCTAATAATTCTTTTGAAATTTCTTTATACATAACATATACCTCCGATTTATATGCGTATATTATAACATATCCTTTCGGCAAGCCAAAAGGATATGTTTATTTTTTTATTTAATTATTCAGTAACTTCTCTTTTCTTAATTGCTGGTAAGATTAATCCTAAAGCAGTTAATACAATTGGAGTAATAATGTTTAAAGCAGTTGTAAACATATCTCCTTCTTTATACATACCGAATAAACAACAGAATGCAGTGACAAAGAAACACCAACCACCTGCTGTTAATGCAATACCTTGATTCTTAACAAATTTATATTCAGGATTAAATTTATCTCTAGCCTTACGTAAAGCAATATAAGCAGCAAATACCCATAAATAACGCATTGGCATAGTTACAGAATTTAATTGAGTTAATTGACGTAATACAACATCAGCATTTGGTACAAGAGCTTGGATCAAAATAATTGAACCTGATAAGATAACAACCATCCAAATACCATTAATATAAGCACCAAATTTGTTTTTCTTTAATAATTTACTTGGAATAAATTGACGTGCATCTTCATTATCCAATAACATTCTAAGTGGTGCATCAATACTAATAACTAAAGTAGAGAATTGTCCAATAGCATTACATGCTGCATAGATAATCATTAATGCATTACCCATTCCATAATATTCACCTAATTTTTGGAATGCCCAATAAGAACCATTTGCATTGTAAGAATCGAAGTTAGCTGCAATATCAGCTGGATCGAACATCATACCCATTGCAATAGTACCTAAAATAGCACAAACCATAACCATGATAGCTAAAGCAATCATACCTTTAGGGAATCCTTTAGAAGGATTTTCAACTTTATTAACATATGGAGAAATCTTTTCACATCCACCAACTGCAAATACTAAAATTGATAAAGATGTAAAATATCCCATATTAAATTGTGGAATTAAATTTTTCCAACTGAAATCCATTGATAAATATCCACCATTAGGATTAATTGCAGGAGCAGCAAACATCATAACAATATATAAAATTGACATGATAAACATACTTGTTCCAGCTAAAGTTGCTAATTTCTTTAATGGATTTAAACCACGACTTGCTACCCAACAGAAGAATACAAAAACTGCAAAAGTTGCAAATTGTACTGCCATTGTATTAAAAGTCGCATAAGTTTCACCATTTTGGAATACCATCCAACTTAAAGCTTTTAAACCACCACTACCTTTACTTGCAATATAAGTAACGTGACAAGCCCAATAAGTCCATCCAGCATAATATGCCATTTTTGGACCAATTGTTTCATGAATCCATGAACTTACTCCACCACCAGAGTTTTTAAATGCTGATCCAAGTTCACCAACCATTAATGCATAAGGCACAAAGTAAAGTGCAAACATTAAAATCCAGCTGAAGATAACTTGAATTCCATTGAAATAGATATAACCATTTAATACATTACCAAATCCCCAAACAGTTGAAAACGCCATAAATGCAAGGTTATACCAAACAATTTTTTTAGAATTTTCCATGTCTTTTTCCTCCTCATATTTTCTATTTTTGTTTAATTGTACACACAATCGCACAAACGAACATTGCCATTATAACAAAAATAATATCTATTTTCCATTCTTTTTTGTTTTTTTAATAAAATAACAAAATTTTATTAAATTTAATTTTCTTCATTTTCAATTTAAGAAACTACTTCTTTATATATATCCCCTTCAATTGTTAAATCTAAAAGTGGTAACAATTAAATTAAAATTATTCTTGTCAGGAAATTGTATGAATATGATAATTTTCATCATCCCATAAAAAAGAACAATGATTATCAGCATGACTAATAATATTGTTCTTTAAATCTTTATCAAAATTTTATTTTGTGACTGCTTCTTTTCTATATAAAAGACAGGATATTTTTAATGAATGAACTTCTTTTTCTTTTTTCTTGTTAGAACAATACCACCTATTGATAAAACGAGTAATCCAGTAATAGCAATGATAGAAGTTTGATCATTTGTTTTTACATTTGGTTTACTTGTAGAAGTATTTGAATCATCAATATCAATAGTTGCTTTTGCACACAAAATTGTCATTTCTTTTTCTACAATTGGAGAATCATTACAATCAAAATGAATAATATGCTTTTGCATATCATTTCCCTCTAAAATATACTCTAAAGGCGAAATTATTTTTCCATTTTCAAACACAGCGATTTCATATAAATCAGTAGATGCTTTTCCTTTAGAATCTGTTATTAAGGTTTCTAACACTTTTCCATTTTTATCTTTTAAAACATACTTAACATTTGTAATGAATTCATTTGTTTGTTTATCCTTAACAGTTATATGAACTCTCCCCATAATATGTTTATTAGAAACAGTAAACTGTTGTAATTGAACTGTGTTTTTGATATAAACTTTGACATCATCTGCTTTTACATATCCTTGTGGCACCTTTGTTTGTGTTAGAATATAAGAAGTATTTGTCTTTAATCCACTTATTTTGTGTTTTTCTTTCGTTGTTGTCCATTGATCAACAATATTTCCACTTTCATCTTTTAATACAAATTCGGAACCAACAATCACATCATTTGTCAATTCATCATTGTTATTAAATTGAACATCAGTTTCTTGAACATAATCATGATTATTAAGAGTTGATAATAAGACAACTCCTCCACCAGGAACCTCAACATTAATTCCTTTATTTAAATTGACATTATTCCAAACTTTATCAACAATTGGATAACCATAATCATCAACAGCTCTATTATTTTCAAAATAATTATATTGCATTATTTTTCTAGAAGATTCATTTCCATTATCCTTAATAGTCACTTTTTTATCTATACGTGAATCATTCACAAGCATATATGTTATATGACCATTAGGCATTTTCATACCAACAGTCCTTAAACCATCAATATGAGTAGTTGCTGTTGAATTAATAATTTGACAATGGCGTGGGAATAGATGAGTCATTAATGACCATATATAGAAATGTGGTCTTATATTTTCTTCTTCTGGTTGATTAAAAACACGTCCACCTATTGAATTCCAAAATCCCCATTGTTTTAATGAACGAATATCACTTAATGGAAAACCATTATCTTGATTATGCATTGCATCATCTAAATCCCAGATAGCTACACCTGATAAACCACCACGTAAAACTTGTGTAGCAGCATCAGCCATAATTGTCCCATAACAAAATTCTCTTATATATTTTTGATTATCTCCATTAATTTTTCCTGTTGTCATTCCTATTTCTGTCATATAGAAATCTTTACCAGTCACTGCTCTTCTTTGCTCACCAACAAATTTTTCTATATATCCTGATGTAACTTCTTCATAAGAAGGATACATATGAACGTCCCATAATCCTATTGTTTTATTCATTTCAGGATCATTTTCAATATTTTTTAACCACTCATGTTGTGTATCCCATACTGTATCTGGTCCAATAATTGTTACTTTATCATCAATACCAATTTTCTTAAATTCCTTATGTAAATTTTTAATACCCTTTTGCCATAAATCATAATCTCCACAATACGACCAATCACTATTGGCTTCATTAACTAAATTAAAATACTTAATACATGTATATCCTTTTTCGTTAATTAAATAGTCCATTAAACCTGCAATCATTTCTGCCCATGCTGGATTATCACATGTTACACCTTTAAATGCACCTCCTAATTTACCAGGAGCTTCCCATTCACCAAATACTGTTTCAATTTGACGATCTTCTAAATAATCCAATTCTTTGATAAGTGGTTTCATATTTTTACTATTAAAATCAAAAATAGGTTTTCCAGTTTCATCTAACCCTTTGCAATATGTTGTTGCATAAATCATGCATCTCACAAATGAAGGATTAAGATAATCCACTCTTTCTGTAACTCTTTGCCATTCATCTTCTGTTAAACTGCGTTCTTGATAAGGATCCCATTGAACCCCAAAACCTTTAAAATCATTTGTAATTACATCATTCATATCAAAACACACTGTTGTTTCTGGAACTTGGGATTGCTCTACATCTCCAACTCTATCAAGTTTAATATTATCTAAATAAAGTTCTTTTCCAACCAAACTTCCTTCATATGGTTTTCCCAAATCAAAACGTATTGTTAAATCTTCATTTGTTTTAATAAGTTCTTCAATAAGAATATCAAAATCAAAACTATATGTTTTCATTTCATTTGTTTTCGTTAATTGAAGTGTTATTGGTTGTCCATTTTCATCACATAAATATCTTGTTGCTTTTCCATTGATTAAATCTGTACTTTCAACACTAAAATATAACTGTGTATCATTGTCAACATTAGAACCAATATCAAAAGATACTCTATACTTTCCACTTGCTACTGATACATTATCTTGAACAAACTTACTATCCCAAAAATCATTTCCTTGACTTTGATCAAATGATAAAATGGCTTTTCCATCTCTTACTTCAGCTTTAAGATTTGTTCCATTACTATTTGAAATCTTCCAACCTGCTAAATCATCATCAAATGTCCCATTAACAATATAAGTATCATTGAAATCAGCAATTTCCTTAAATTCAATTTGACTCCACTTTAACTTAGCATTTGTCATATCAGTATTTCCATCACCACTGCTTATAAAAAACACTAAATTCTGTTTATCATTATCTGCTTGTAAAAAATTAAATTTAAAGACATTATCACCTTTATTTAACTTTAATATACTTCTTTTTATTGTTTTTTTATTATAATCTTGCATACTTTCTAAATCAAAACTAATGATTCCCTCTTGACTAGAATCAATATGAAAACTTAACTCATATCTTTTTTTCTTTTCTAATTGAATATTTCTTTTTTTCAAAGATAAATCCCAAAATGATTGATTAACTTTATTAATTTCTACACTTATTTCATTATCTGTACCAGATAAAGTTCCCTTTGTATCACCTTGCTCATCTAATAAATAATCATCAATTTTTTGTACTGGTGCCTCAATCAAAGAAATATTTTTATAAGTAAATGTACGTTCAACATTTTCACTATATCCTAAAGAAAAAGCAATTTGATTTTTCATTCCCACATTTTTAGTAAACTCGAATGTATATGATTGAAATTCATTTGTGAGATGAATATATTCTTCAAGATTTTTCTCCCAATTAGGATCCTGATTTTCAATTGTAATTCTTGTCGTATTTGATTCATCACTATCTGCCTTAGCTTCAAATGATAAAATATACTTCACACCATCTTTTAAATCAAGATTTTGTTGGTTAATTCCTAATTCCCAAGGATTTGCATTAGCCTTTTCAACAGTAAACTCCATTCCTTCTGATGTTATGTCTACTTTCCCAGCAGTATCATCCTTATGATTAATATACCATGGCTCTGTAACACCTGTAGAAAAATCACCATTTAATATTAAGTTATCAATAGCATAGACTTTGGTACACAAACCTAAACACATTGATAAACTTAACAACATTGTCAAAATCTTTTTCATATATTTCCCTCCTCTATATTTTCTATATTATCACCTTGATAAATATAAGCAATATTTATGAAAAGGGTTTCAACAGCATTTCATAATCTCTTCATTTTCGCACTAAAAACTGAAAAGATTTTTCATATTTAAGAAATTTTATTGAGTATATCAATGAAATAAGAAATCCCTTTTAAGCTATTACTCTAAAATAAAAAAGAGTCAAAACACATTTTTTGCCTCTTCAATAACACCTATTAATTTTTCAACTTCCCCATCGCTTCTTCAAAATCATTAAAATACAAATCTCTTATACCTAAATGATCTTCACAAGAAATTAAATCATAAAACTGTAAATCATCTAAAATATAATAAGCCTTTTCTTTTGTATAACCAAAATGTTCTATCAATAAATCATTAGAAGCATATCCTTCTTCTTCCAACAAATGAATAATATGCTCATAAGGATGTTTTCTTTCAACTTCTTTATGTTGAAAGAAAGAATAAAACTTTGCCTTTCTTTTCAAACTCTTTAAATCATCACCATCCCATAACACAACATCATTAGATTGTGCTAAAGCAATTGCTTGCCTTGTATATGTTTGATTCGTAATCACAACCGGAATATCATAACCATAATACTCACAACCTGCATAAACCTGTTGAATAGCAGCAACACCTACTGGTTTACTATAGTACTTACATTGAAATGCATATGTTTTCTTCTTTTTCTTAGCAAGAATATCAATTCCATAATCATGACTTTTCTTTGTTAATGTGACATCTTTAAAACCATTCTTTTTAAGTAACTTATAAACATGTTCTTCAAATTCAATACCACTCATTTCTCTATGAAAAAATCTATATAAATTTCTTATGAAATAATAAGGAATCTTTATAATAAATATAATTATTTTCATCCAATCAAATCCATTTCATCTTCTTGTAATACTTCATCTAATAAAATACGATTGCCATATCTTACAAACTTCCAATATTCCTTAAAACTTTCATAATCAACACTTATGACTTCTCCATTTTGTTCGATAGAATCTTTCATCTTTCCTTTAATCATAACCCAGAAATAATCTTTTGTATTATCTAAATCATCATGCACTTCAATAATACTTTTATTCAATAATTGTATATTTTCTAACACATTTTTTTCATTCCTTAATTGTTGAAAAGTAATCTTAGATTTCCACTTTTCATATAAATCTTGTGTTAAATAGTAAGATAAAGTTGTTAAATCTTGATGAGTCCATGCATTTTGAATAGCAAAATATGAGTCTTTAACTTTTTCAATGAGTTCATCTTCAACCCAAAACAAATCATAAGCACTTGCCTCATCCAAAGCCTTTTTGGATTCAATTCTCTTTTTTATAATCTTTGTCATAGAAAACACACTGATTCCAATACCAGAAACAACCGCAACAATTGTTGAAATAGGTGAAGCACTTGTTGCATGTCCATAATGTCTTCTTGTACTTCCACCTCTACTTCCTCCACTACTATGTCCACCACCTGCACGTGCGGATACTGGAACAAGCACCAAAACAAAAACAATAAAAAAAATACATATATATTTCTTCAAAACAATCACTTCCTTGCTTTCCATTATAAACTGTTATTTACAAAATGAAAAGAGATGTTACAATATAACAAAAGGAGATTTGATATATGCTTATAACTGCTTCACATATTACCAAGTATAATCAAAATAAATGTATATTAAATGATGTTTCTTTCACTATACATGAACATGATAAAATTGCATTAATAGGAATTAATGGAACTGGAAAATCTACATTATTGAAAATACTTGCAAATATCACGGATGTAGAAGGATCTATTCTTAGAAAAAAAGATTTGACTGTTGGGTATTTACCACAAAATCCTGATTTTCAAAACCATTTAACAGTTTTAGAACAAGTCTACAAATACTTAGATCCTAAAACTCCTGATTATGAAATTAAAAGCCTATTACATAAGTTTAAAATTACTGATTTTGATCAAAAAATAGAAACGTTATCAGGTGGGCAACAAAAAAGAATAGCTCTTGCTATTACACTATTAAAACCATGTGATTTATTATTATTAGATGAACCAACGAACCATCTTGATAATGAAATGATAGACTATTTAGAAAAATATTTAATGAAATTTAATAAAGCCTTATTTATGGTCACTCATGATCGTTATTTTTTAGAACGTATCACAAATCAGATTTATGAATTGGATAGACAACATATCTATACATATGAAGCCAATTATTCTTCTTTCCTTATTCAAAAAGCTGAACGTGAAGAAGTGATGCTTGCTACTGAAAGAAAAAGAAAGCTATTCTTAAAAAAAGAATTAGAATGGGTGCGTGCAGGTGTTCAAGCACGTACTACAAAAAGTAAAGATAGATTACAAAGATTTGAAGAACTTAGTCATCAAAAAGATATTCAAACAATTAAGAATATTGAAATGATTCATACATCATCAAGACTTGGTAAAAAAACAATAGAACTTAATCATATTTCTATGGCTTACGACCAACCACTCTTTTATCCTTTTTCTTATCTCTTTAAGCAATATGATAGAATAGGTATTATTGGAATGAATGGTTGTGGAAAATCTACATTATTAAACATTATTGCAGGCTTAGTGACACCTTCATCAGGAGAAGTTATTATTGGTGACACTGTTAAGTTAGGTTATTTTAAACAAGGACATGGTGATATGAATCCCAATCTAAGAGTGATTGACTATATCAAAGAAACTGCTCAAGTTTTAAAAACAGATGAAGGGTCTTTATCTGCCAAACAAATGTGTGAGAAATTTTTATTTGATACTGAACTTCAATACACAACAATATCAAGATTATCAGGTGGAGAAAAACGTCGTTTGTATTTATTAAAAGTTTTAATGGAAGGAAACAATGTTTTATTGTTAGATGAACCTACTAATGATTTAGACATTATGACATTGCAAATTTTAGAAGATTATTTAGATACATTTCCTGGTATTGTTATAACTGTATCCCATGATCGTTATTTTTTAGATAGAATATGTACTGGACTTCTTGTATTTAAAGATAAAACAATAACTTATCATAATGGTGGTTATAGTGAGAGTATTGATATTACACCTACTAAGGAAAAACAAGTCAAACAAAAAACTTATCAAAAAGAAAGAAAAGTTAAATTAACATGGAATGAAAAAAAAGAACTTACTCAATTAGAAGAAACGATTCCTTTATTAGAAGAAAAGATAAAAGATATTGATTTACAATTAAATGATGTTACAGATTTTTTAACTATTCAAGAATTGGTTCAACAAAGAGATCAATTATCTTATCAACTTGATGAATCAAGTATAAGATGGTTAGAATTATTAGAAAAAGAAGCATAGAAGTGAGTTAACAAACTCTTTTCTACGCTTTATAATTTTTATAAATATATTTTATTGAAAATATCATAAGTATTAAATACCCTATCAATGAATATAATAGCTGAGTTAGTCCTGATTCCTCAATAGCATAAATACCATTCATAAACAAAGGATATAGACTTATAGCATCTAAAATATGATAATTTCCAAACACCAATAATAATGGCATTAAAAATAATAACGAAGCTATAAAACAAGTTAAAATATTATTTCTTGTTTTTAATGCAATAACATGTATCATTGTTATCATGCACATAACAGCAAACAATTTTAATAATATGTTTATGAAACATCCCATTCCTATTGAAATAAATGATGGGAAATGAGAAAACTGTTCTATTGAAATAATAGATGCTTGAATGGAATGAAAGCCATATGTTTGATGAAATAATAGAAAAATAGGTAACATTGTTAGTATTATAAAAAGAACATTTAACACAAAAGAAACAATAAATTTATTACAAATAACTTTTCTTCTCCCTTTAACAGTGATGAAAGTTATTCTATTCATCATATTTTGATATTCATATGGAAACATTTGTGATCCTGATATAATGATAAATATACATAAAACAATTGTTGGAATAAGTGTCCATGTATTTTGTAAAAAAACATTTTGGTAAGCATATGGAACAATAAATTCACAGTTAGAGTTATGTGTTACTCTTTGATATTGTTCTAAGACATTATCAAAAATTCTTTCTCCTTCTAAATTTTGATTAATCATATCTAAAGTTTGATTTGCTTTTTGGCTTGTTATTTCTTTATTTTCTTTCTTTTGCATAATCAACTCTTGTTGTTGATGTAAAGATTCGTAATATTGTTTTTGTTGTAGAATCCATTGTTCTTTTTCAGGTGTTAATTTTCCTTCTAACTTTTTCATATATTCCATATAGATAATTTCTTCTTGGTTTCGATATATTGTTATATCATGATATTGATAAATTTGTAATCCAATACATACAACACATAATACCAAAGCTTTCTGAATCCAAAAAGTTTTATAAAATTCTTGAACTAATAAAGAAGAACTTATTTTATGTCTTTTGAAAGAAAACGGAAATTCAAATATGGAAACAAGCATATTCTTTTTATAATGATAGGTCAGTATACACATAATAAATATAAAAATAAATCCTATCATTAAAACAATAAACATTAACCATTGCAAAGATACAGCCTCACCTAAAATATTAATATTTCGATATATTTGAAATAAAGTTTGTATTTGTAAAAATGAAACAATATTCAAATATTTTAATAAATATAATATGTGTAATGGAGGTATGAATATATATAATACAAATTCTATACCTACTAAAATAATGATGATTAATAATGCTAAAATTTTATGTTTCATAACTATTAAAAACCACATCATCAACAATCCTATAAAACTAATAGCTATCCATTTCATCAAAAAGAAAAGCCATAAAAATTGCCATACATTAATTGCAAATGGACAATAAGAAAAACTCGCTAAAGATTGTATACTTTTAGATAAATGCCCTATTCCTACTGTCATATTCATATAAAACAATTGTGATAATAACATTATGAACATTAGTATCCCTACAATGAACATAAAAACAACACATTTAAAAAGCATTAATTTCCATTGTCCATTTATAGTCATTTTTATAATTGAAAATAATTTTTTCTCTTTTTCATCTATAATCATTGAAGAAGCTAATACAAACATACTTATCATTATTAATAAGTTTGTTATTGGAAAAGAAAGAGCATCTTGAATTCCTTTTTCATTCTCATAAAGAATATTAACATGATAAAGATTTTGATAATCTTGTGCTGTCTTTTCTATATTTTTTTGTGAAAAATCATTGTTTTTTTGAAAAATACCAATTTGTGTTATTGTGTTTGCTTTTTCTTGTATTTCCTGAAGATACATAGGATATTGATATAAGATATAAAATTCATTATATATTTTTTCTAAAAAAGCTGCTTCGCTTTCAATAGAATGAGTATAATACGTTTGATGATTTTCTTGATATAACTTTTGATATTTTGTTTGAATATCTGGATTTTCATTTTGTAATAAAGTGATTATGTTTTGATTCTCTTGAGAATTTTTTTTGAGTTGCTCGATATTTTCAATAATTTGGAATGCGTGATATTTTTGATATTCTTCATAAATATATTGATATCTTTGATGATTGGGAATTTTATTTAATTGTGTTTGTAACTTTAAATATGCAGAAGTTGGAAACGTGGGATTAAGTTGTTGATCATATATAAAAACACCTAAATTGAATATACAAATAATTATTAAAAAGAGTATTAAATACTTTTTTTGAAAGATTTTTTGAAACTCATAAAATATCTGAAAAAACATTTTTATCATCCTCAAATAATTTTAAATAAACATCTTCCAACGAAGAAACTTGATATTGTTTAACTAATTCCTCTACACTTCCCTGACTAACAACTCTCCCTTTTTTTAAAAAAATAACTTCATTGGCAATACTTTCAATATCAGAAACAACATGCGTAGCAATAAAAAGAATATGATCTTTTGATAATGTTTCAAAAACATTTCTTAATGAAACTCTTTCTTTTGGATCCAATCCAGCTGTTGGTTCATCAAATAAGAGAAGTTGTGGCTTTCCAATTAACGCTTGAGCTACTAACATTCTTTGCTTCATACCACCAGAATATGTTTTACACTTTCTTGATAATTCATTTTCCATATTAACAAGTTTTGCTACTCTTTGAACTTCATCCATGACTTGTTTTTTTGGAATATCTTTTAATAGTGCCATATAAGTTAAAAATCTTAACCCACTCATTTCCTCATATAATCCTTGTTGTTGGGGTGCATATCCTAAAACTGAATAAAATTGATTTTTTATTTTATTTATAGGTTGATGATTCCAAAAAACTTCTCCTGAAGTCATTTCTAACTGATTACAAATAATATTCATAAGTGTTGACTTTCCTGCTCCATTAGGACCAAGTAATGCATAAATTCCCTTATCTATTTGTAAATGAATATTTTCTAATGCCTTCATATCTTTATATTGTTTTGTTACATTTTTTACTTCTAACATAAAACACCTCTTATTGAATAGGGGATATTTTCTTATAATTCTTTTTATTATCAAAAAAATCATCAATAGAAATAATACCCTTATATTCCTTTTTTGTTTCATATTGCATTGTTCCTGCCCAGGTTTTCTCATAA
>CAJUJC010000004.1:31788-35125 GCA_910586805.1 uncultured Erysipelotrichales bacterium
CTTATATTCCTTTTTTGTTTCATATTGCATTGTTCCTGCCCAGGTTTTCTCATAATGACCTTCTCGATCATACACCACAAATAAATTTTTTGAGTTCATAGAAAGAATATGAACTGCTTCTTTAGGTGTTCTCATATATTGTTTTAATTCTTTAATGTCTGATTTTTTTAACGATGTTGTCAATGTCTTTTTGAATTTTTCACCTTTCCATTGGGCAATTATCATTCTATCCCCATAAATACCTAAATTATATTCATAACCTTTATCTAAGGAAATAAATTCATCTTTTTTTTGAGTTTTTAAATCAAAAGTATATATTTTATTTTTATCACTATAATAAATCTTATTTTGATAATAATTAAATTGAATATCTTCCTTTATTTGAATAGTTTCTTTCTTCAATGTATCTATATTTAAAATTTCAACTATAGATTGACCATTCACCATAACCTTATCATATCCTTCAAAATCCTTTTTATCTAAATATTTTTGAGGATTTTCTTTATAAGAATAGCCATTTAAAATCAAATGTCTTCCTTCTACGGCAGCTATATTTTTATCTGATAAACCATCATACAAATTCATGATCTTTTCTTTTTTACCTGTTTTTAAATCAATCTTATATAACTCATTTTGAGTGGTAACTTGTAAATAACTCCCTTTACTCATTTCAATACTATCATTTTTACTAATAGATAAATACATATTCTCTCCATCTAAAACAATATTTCCTGCTTGAAATTGGTATCCTTCTTCTAGCTGACATAACTCTCTTTTATTTTGTCCATCTAAGTCCATTTGATAAATATGTGGGGCTGTTTTTGATGATGAAACAATTCCATCTCCAAAAATTTGTACAGTATCTCCACTTGATTCAATAAAATAAAGATGTTCTTTATATACAAACATTTCTTCAATATTTTCAGAAGATAAATATGCAGTGCATGATTCATCATTATGTTTACATTCTGGTTTATTACATAAGTATACTTCTTTTCCCATTGAATAATCAGTGTAAAAAAGATGTGTTTGTCCACCTTCATCTGTCTCAAAATGATAATAACCCTCTTCATTTCCATCACCATTTTGAGATAAATATCTCCACTGCTTTAAAACTAAATTTTCTTTTTGATTTGTCTTATCATTCTTGCCTTGTTGATCATCTGTTTTGTTGCCTTGACAAGCCACTAATAAAATACAACTTAATATAAATAAAATCTTTCTCATTTTCATCACCCATATAAAGCCTACCAAACACTTGTATCTAAATTGTAAATAACAATCAAAAAACAAAAAAAGAAATAGCTATCTTTTAATCACTATTTCCTCATCTTCGCTATCTAACCCAAATCGAATATAAACTTGTTTTTGAAAAATAGAATAAAGTATAGATGCTTTGATAAGATAAGTCTGTTGTCCATCTATAACTGAATTTTCAAATGATATACGTAATTTAGATTGATAAGACTCATAACCATTTTGGTTATAATTCCAATCATCAATATCATCTAATTCCAAATATTGAATCATACCCCACAATATTCTTTTTATTTTATCTTGATTTATATCTTCAATATGACTTTGTCTTACAGCAATATAAACAATTTTATGAGTTTTCCCATCCATATGAAAATCTATTGTTTTATCATGTTGAGTATTTAATCTATAGATCTGTTCTAAATCATATTGTTCAATATTTTTCTTCTTGTTTTTAGTTATTGTTCCAAAATCAACTTGATAATCTTTTTGTGAATCATATTCTAATAAAGAATAAGATAGTATATTATAATCAATAAGTTTTTGTATTTCTTGACTATAAATTTGTTGTATTGTTTTCAATTCTTTTTGTTGATCTTTTGAATATATATCATACTTTTTAATACCATAAACATCTTGTTCTATCCCATCAGAATCATAATTTAAAATATAATCATACTGATACAAATAAGAAATAATAGGATGTTTCTCTAAAATGATTTGAGTTTTTCCCCCATCTATATCAATCACCTTAGTATTATTTATAAAATCTTGAATCATAAAAGATATTTTAGGAAAACAAAGGCATAATCCTATAAATAAACTCCCATAAATTCTAACTTTTACTTTATCCATTGATAGCCTCCAATTCAAAAGAAACAGTTGTTCCTTTATTTAATTCAGATTCAATGATCAATTCAGTTTGATGTAAATCACAAATACGTTTCACAATAGCTAATCCTAATCCTGCTCCTCCTTGAGAGCGTGCCCTAGACTTATCAGCCATATAAAATGCTTCTGTAACTTTTTGAGTATCTTCCTGAGACATTCCTATTCCTTGATCAATAATATAAATCATTATTTTAGAGTTATTCAGTTTTATTTTGACTTGTATATCTTGTCCTTTTTGACTTGCCTTCATTGCATTATCTATCAAATTCCTTAACAATGTGAATAATAAATCTTGATGGGATAATACTTTTATTTCTCTTGTATCAAAGATAATTTTATTGTCTTTTGTTTTTCCATGATAATATTCTTTTAATTGAGAAAAAACATTTTGTAATGAAATAAATTGCAATTTTGCTTGATAATCACCCATAGAAAGAAGTTCCATTAAAGCATAAGAAAGACTTTCTAAACGTTTAGCTTCTGTATAAATATATTGGGCTGCCTTTTGTCTTGTTTTTGCATCACAATCACATGTTCTTAACAGATCTGCAAATCCTAGTATAGCTGTCATAGGTGTTTTAATCTCGTGTGAAAAACTGCCCATATATTCCTCTTTTTGAATAACACTTTCTTTTAACTTTTGTATTGTTATTTCATTAATTTCAGCCATTTTATCAAAATTTTGTGAAAGCTCACCTATCTCATCTTGACTAGAAATACAAGTTCTTACATCATACTCTCCTTGAGCAATACGTTGGCTGACTTTGTTTAATTTATGAATAGATTGCGTCATATAATAAGCAACAAATTTTAAAATAATAAATGCTAATATAAACATACAAAAACTTGTTAATAAGAAATTTTGTACTTGTCTATTTCTTTCTTTATAACAATAACTTATGTCATAACATGCTGTTAAATAATATGTATCTTTACCTAAATGAATATCTTTAGTTATAAACATAAGATACTTATTCTGATATGTTTGAAAATAATATTTTTGATTATTTTTTTAGATATCAATGAATGATATTCATGATTCATATTTGAAAATAGAATTTCATTTTTATCATTTAAAGCATAAGAACTTTGTTTTTGTGATAATTGATAAAATTGTTCAAGATAATATGTCGCTTGATTCACAATTTTTTGTTGATCATTACGAATTGTATAAATATTTTGTGATATA
>CAJUJC010000004.1:35135-41477 GCA_910586805.1 uncultured Erysipelotrichales bacterium
TTTTGTTGAATTGTATTTTGAAGTAATTGATGGTGATTTTGTAAAAGAATATATGTTTCTCCTATTGAAAAAACAATAACCAGGGTTAAAAGACATGCCCAGATAATCTTTTCAGCAAATTTCATAGGGATTCCTCCAACATATATCCCACTTTAAAAATTGTTTTGATTTCATCATACCAATTTAATTTCTTTCTTAATCTTTGTATATGTAAATCTAATGTTCGACCTTCATTCCACTCTTCACCCCATACTTTTTCATATAAAACTTCACGATAAAGAGCAATATTTTTATTTTGTACAAGATATAATAATAAATCATATTCTTTATGAGTCAGTAATATAACACAATTATTTTGTTTAACTTGACGTGTTTGTGTATTTATTTCTACATCAAGAACACGAATCATCTTCATTCCCTTATGATATCTCCTCAAAACACTTTCAACACGAGCAATGAGTTCATCAATCGAAAATGGCTTCACCAAATAATCATCAGCCCCCATATGTAATCCTTTGATACGATCTTTGATACTTCCTTTTGCTGTGACAAAAATAACAGGAATACCTAATGGCTCAATATATTCCAATAACTCATAACCATCAATATGTGGAAGCATAATATCTAACAAAACCAAATCATAATCATTTTCAGCCAATAAATCTGCCCCTAGTTTTCCATTACAGGCACATTCACATTGATAACCTACTCTTTCTAAATTTATTTTGATTAACTCTAAAATAGATTTTTCATCTTCTACAATTAATATTTTCATTACAATCATCTCCAATATTTATTATAAACCTAAAATGTATCAAATTTGTATCATAATTTAAAAAACTATAACTTCAACATGGAATAATTGATAAGTTATAGTTTAAAAATTTAACCTTTCTTTCCTGGACCAGCTTTTATAACTTTTTCAGGGAAGTTTGTATATTGTTTGAAATTTTCTTGGAACATTTTCACAAGTTTTTCAGCTGTTTTATCATAAGATTCTTTATCTAACCAAGTTGTTTTTGGATTTAATAATTCTTGAGGTACACCTGGACAAAATTGAGGAACATTTAAATTGAAAAACTCATCTGTTTCATAAGCTACATAATCTAACTCTCCATTAATAGCTGCATTAATCATAGCACGAGTATACTTTAATGGAATACGTTTACCTACTCCATATGATCCCCCAACCCATCCAGTGTTGACTAAAAATACATTAGCATTTGCTTTTTCAACTCTTCTTTGAAATTGTTGAGAATACAACAATGGATCTAAAGGTAAGAACGGTTCTCCAAAACAAGTTGAAAATGTTGCTTGTGGTTCAGTAATACCATCTTCTGTTCCTGCAAGTTTACTTGTATAACCAGATACAAAATGATAAGCAGCTGAATTTTTATCTAACTTTGAAATAGGAGGCAATACCCCAAAAGCATCTGCTGCTAAAAAGAAAATTGTTTTTGGAATATTTCCCATTCCACTTGGTTCACTATTATCAATAAAATTCAATGGATACCCCACTCGTGTATTTTCTGTAATAGAATCATCATTAAAATCAATAATTCTTGAATCTTCAAATAATTTAACATTTTCAGCAACCGCTCCATAACGAACAGCATTCCAAATCTCTGGTTCACTTTTTTTACTTAAACCTATACACTTTGCATAACATCCACCTTCAAAATTAAAGATAGAAGTTCTTGACCATCCATGTTCATCATCACCAATTAATTTACGATGTGGATCAGCAGATAAAGTTGTTTTTCCTGTTCCCGATAATCCAAAGAATAATGCTGTATTTCCATCCTCACCTACATTTGCAGAACAATGCATTGTAAAGATATTGCGTTGTGGAAGCATAAAATTCATAACACAAAATACACTTTTTTTGATTTCACCAGAATAACCAATACCAGCAATTAAGACCAAGTTCTTTTCATAATCAATAATAACTGCTGCTTCACTATTTAGTCCAATACTTGGATCCATTTTACATTCAGGAGCAACCAAAATTAAAAAATCCTCTTGAAAATGCTGTAACTCTCTTGGTGTTGGTTTGATTAATAAATTTGAAATAAATAAATTTTGACTTGCTTTTTCATTAATAACTCTAAATGCATAGGAATATTTAGGATTCGCACCTGCATATCCATCAAAAATATACAAATCCTTATCTTTAAAATGATCAACTATTTTATTATAAACTATATCTCTTATTTGAGGAGAAATGGGTTTATTAACCTTTCCCCATGCAATCAAATCATGAACAGCTGGTGTATCTACAATATACTTATCGTGAGGAGAACGTCCTGTTCTTTCGCCAGTTTCAATACACAAACAACCAGCACGACTTAATCTTCCTTCTTTATTTAATAATGCTTTTTCTACTAAGGATCCAGCAGGTACATTTCTATAAATGAAACCACTTGTTTTAATTCCATATTCTTCTATTCCATATGTTTCCATATTCATCCTCCTTCATCTATAATAATATAATTATACATGAAAGCGCTTTTATTTTCTATAAATTGTCTTTATATTTATAAACTTTTTCTGTCTTTATATTTATAAACTTTTTCTAATTATCCTTATAAAGAAGAAGAATTTGATAATTCTTTCTTGTTTTAACAGTAACTTAAAAAGGAGACTTTTATATGACAATTCAATCATATTTAAAATCTCCTATTAAAAAACTTCAATATTCTTTCTCTTTCATCATTTTATAGTCATAGATACATTATCAACAACTGATATCTGTCTTTGTTTTGAGTTTCTATTATATACCTAACTCATTTAACAAACGAACTGAATCCATAGCATCTTTACTATAATAATGAGCACCTATATTATTGGCAATATCTTGTGTCAAAACAGCTCCTCCTACCCAAATAGGACAAGTACACTTTGCCTCTTTTAAAGCATTAATCGTTTTTTCCATATTCACAACTGTTGTTGTCATCAGTGCACTTAATCCAATCATTTTAGGTTTATATTTTTTATAGGCACTCACAACTTCTTCAATCTTTACATCCTTACCTAAATCTATAACTTGATAACCATAACTTTCTAAAACAACCTTAACAATATTCTTACCAATATCATGAATATCTCCTTCAACAGTACACATCATAATAGGTCCTTTTGTTGAACTTTCTTCTTTAAATGTTGATTTCACAACTTCAAAAGCCAGTTTGGTTGTTTCAGCTGATTGTATTAACTGTGGTAAGAAAATAATATTATTTTCATAATCTTTACCAACTTTATCTAATGCAGGAATAATAATTTCATTAATGACTTCCATTGCATCTTTATGTTCTAAAACTTCTTTTGTTTTGGATTTGACTTCATCCTTTAATCCTAAGATAATCATATCTTCTAAAGAAAAATGAGTTTGAACAATGTTTTCTTTTTTTATCAAGGATTGTTTTTGTATATAAGTTTGGCTATCAATATCTTTATTGTATAAAACATGATATGCATCAATTGTATCCATTAAATCTTTATCCAATGGATTGATAATTGGCAAATCTAAACCTGATTGCATAGCAAGTGTTAAAAATGTTCTATTTAATAAAGATCTATTTGGTAATCCAAATGAAACATTAGAAACCCCTAAAACAGTACGAACTTTCAATTCTTCTTTCACTAATTTTAATGCTTTTAAAGTTTCTTGAACTTCTTTTTGTTGGGCTGAAGCTGTTAATGTTAAACAATCAATCATAACATTTTCTTTAGAAATACCATATTCTTTAGCTTTTTCAACAATTTTTTTAGCAATCTCTAATCTTTCTTCAGCTAGTAATGGAATACCATCATTTAATGTTAAACCAATAACAACACCACCATATTTTTTAACAACAGGTAAGATTGCATCCAACACTTCATCTTTACCATTTACTGAGTTAATCAAAGGTTTCCCATTATAATAACGACATGCTTTTTCAATCGTTTCTGCTGATGAAGAATCAATTTGTAAAGGTGTATTGATAACCTCTTGTAACATTTGAATGACTTTTTTCATTGTATGTGCTTCATCAATACCAGGTAATCCCACATTAACATCTAAAATCTGAGCTCCTGCTTGTTGCTGTTTAATCCCTTCTACAACACATTCATCTAATCTTCCCTCTTTTAAGGCTGCCTTTAATTTCTTCTTACCAGTAGGGTTAAGTCTTTCTCCACATACAACAACTTTATATTCAAAAGTAACTGTTTGGTTTTGACTAGATACTCTTGTTTTCTTTTCAACATCTCTTGGTGTTACATATTGAGGTGCAATCTTTTTCATTTCATGTATAAAATCAGGTGAAGTTCCACAACATCCCCCTACAATACTGACACCACTTTCCATATACTCCTTCATTAATGAAGCAAAATGTTCACTTGTCATTTCATAACAAATTCCCCCATCACAAAGACAAGGAAGTCCAGCATTTGGTTGAATTAAAACAGGAATAGAAGCTTCATTTAAAATCTCCTCAATAATAGGTTTTAAATCATTTGGTCCAAGTGAGCAATTAACCCCTAGTGCATCAACACCTAATCCTTCTACAACATTCACAAATGTAAGAGGATCAGTTCCTGTCAAAGTACGACCATTTTTTTCAAAAGTCATTGTCACAAAAACAGGTAAATCACTATTTTCTTTGACAGCTAAGATACCAGCTTTTACTTCATACAAGTCTGTCATAGTTTCTAGCAAAACGGCATCAACATCTTCCTTCGCCATCAAAACTTGTGATGCAATCATTTCATAAGCCTCATCAAAAGATAATGTTCCTAATGGTTCTAACATTGTTCCAATAGGTCCAACATCCAAAACAACATAGGCATCTTTATTCACTTCATCTCTTGCTTTCTTTGCATTTTCAACACCAGCTTTTAATAAATCACAATAACAATATCCACTATCACTCATTTTAATTGGATTACAACCAAATGTATTTGTACTAATAAAATCAGCACCAGCTTCTAAATAACTTTTATGAATATCAACAATAATATCTGGATGTTCAATGTTATACACCTCAGGAATCTCACCTGCTTTTAACCCTGCAATTTGAAGTTGTGTACCCATCGCTCCATCAAATATTAATAAATCTTTTTTTAATCTATCACGTAACATCTTTGCCCTCCTTTTCTTAAAGAACAACTTTCTTTCCTTATACAAGATAAACATGTTTTATGAGCATCATCACCTATTCCAATCATTCCTACTATTGATTTCATAGGAAGCATTAAATGACTTGATGTCAATGTGATTCCTAATCTTTTATCAGCTTGTAGTCTTTTTAAAATATCCCCATTCAGTGTTAAAGGAATATCTCCATATCCAGGTGCAAAACGAAATGTATGAAGACCTAAATTCAAAGATTTCTCATATTCATTTTCACACTCTTCTAAAAAACAATTACTGACTGCATCAAAAACAACAGCTTTTGCCATATCAACATGTTCATAATATTTCACTCGTCTATCTATTTCTAATCCAAGTGTACAAGCTACAATCATACATTCATTACAATGTTGAAAGTAAAAGTCTAAATCTTGAGATTTTATTTCAATATCATTTATCTTTAATGGTAGATGTGATACAGGCAATTTCATTGATAAACTTTTAAAAGAAGCAACCTCTTTGACTTCTTTTATACATTCATCTATCAATGTATTTATCTTATCATCTACCTTACCATGATAATTGAGATAATGTAAAATATGTTCTTTATTCATGATTCAACTCTTTTAAAACAGTTGGAATATTATTAAAAATAGCCTGTGCAATTTCAGGTTTATTCATTGTATAAATATGAATACCATCAACACCATTTGTAATTAAATCTATAATTTGATGTGTAGCATAGTTAATTCCAATCTCTTTCATAGCCTCTGGATAATGATAATAAGATTCAATCATTGTTGATAATTGATAAGGGATTGAACAACCGCACATTTTAGCAGTATGAAGTAATGATTTAGAATTTGTGATAGGCATAATACCTGCAAGTATAGGTACATGGATTCCCCTTTTTCTTGCTTCTTTAACTAATCTATAATAATACTGATTATCAAAAAAGATTTGTGTAATCAAGTATTGAGCACCTGCATCTACTTTTTCTTTTAAAGCTTTCAAATCATCTTCAAAACAACTTGCTTCATTATGGACTTCTGGATAACAAGCTCCTGCTAAACAAAAATCATTTTCAAAATGTTTATTTATAAATTCATTTAATTCTTTTGCATAATGAAATTCTAATTTTTCTTTTGTAAATAAACCATTTTGAGGATAATCACCTCGTAATGCTAAGATATTTTCAATATGATTATCTTTTAACTGTTGACATATAT
>CAJUJC010000005.1 GCA_910586805.1 uncultured Erysipelotrichales bacterium
TGTAATACGAAAACGAAAGATACAAAAGCAACTATCAATCAAATTTTAAGATTAGAAGAAGCTGGTTGTGAATTAGTAAGAGTTGCTATTTTTGACCAGGAAGATGCAAAAGCCATTTCTAAAATAAAAAAAGGGATTCACATACCTTTAGTTGCTGATATTCATTTTGATCATAAATTAGCATTAATAGCTATTGAAAATGGTATTGATAAAATTAGAATCAATCCAGGTAATATTGGTTCTATTGAAAAAGTTAAAGCAGTTGTTGAAGCTTGTAAAGAAAAACATATTCCTATTCGTATAGGAGTCAATAGTGGTTCTATTGAAAAAGATATTCTAGCTAAATATGGAAAGCCTACTGCTCAAGGTATGGTGGAAAGTGCAAAGAAACATATTGATATTTTAGAAAATTTAGATTTTCATGATTATGCGATTTCATTAAAATCATCTAATACATTATTAACAATTGAAGCCTATCAATTGGCAAGCGAAACTTTTGATTGTCCTTTACATATTGGTGTTACTGAGGCAGGAACAAGATTAGGTGGAACAATTAAGTCAAGTTTAGGTATTGGAACCTTATTATATGAAGGAATTGGAAATACGATTCGTGTTTCTTTAAGTGATGATCCTGTTGAAGAAATTAAAGTTGCAAAAACTTTACTTAAAGAATTAGAACTCATCAATAACGTTCCAACACTTGTATCATGCCCAACTTGTGGAAGAATCCAATATGACTTAATACCAGTTGCTAAAGAAATGGAGGATTTTTTAAATACAATCCATAAAGATATTACAGTAGCTATTATGGGGTGTGCAGTCAACGGTCCTGGTGAAGCAAAACATGCCGATATAGCCATTGCTGGTGGTGTCAAAGAAGGTCTTCTTATCAAAAAAGGTGAAATCATTAAAAAAGTCAAACAAGAAGATATGATCAAAGTATTAAAAGAAGAAATCATCAAAATGACAAAAGATATAAACTAACAAAGAAAGTTCATCCATTGAGCTTTCTTTTTATATCACTATCTTAAAAACAATCATAATTGTAAACAAATTTTGAAAGTTTTATTTTTTAAATCCTCTAAACTTATAAAGAAATGAACAATTCATGAAACTCCTCACATTTTATCATCAACACTATCTTATTTTTACCCTCATATTTATTTTCTTTAAAATCATACTACATAAAAATGAATACCCTCTTATTTGACAAACATAAGATACAAATAAATCTCGTAAATCATTATAATATTCATTCCTAAAGATATAAAAATATCTAAACATTCTAAGCATATTTATTTACAAACGTACATATGGTATAGTCAGGAGGAAAAATGAATGCAAAATCAAAACAATAAATTCATATCACAATTAAAATTAAGAGATTTTCAAATTATCCTAAAAGAATTTGATATAGAAATAGATGAGGACACACAAAAATCTATTTTATCTATTATTCAAAACAATCAATATGCCCTAATGTGTGATCAATATCAATTTGTATTAGAAAATAGTATAAAAAAATTGACAAGTGAATTCGCTTGTCAAAAATTAATATCTTATTTTAAACCACTTGTAAAGGTTTGATTTTTAAACATTTCTATTTCTAATTTATAAGGCGCTTTTGCATCAACATAAGGTGTTTCTAAAATCTTAGGAACATCTTTTAATTTTGGATGGTGAACGATTGCATTTAAAGTCTCAAATCCTATATATCCATATCCTATATTTTCATGCCTATCTTTATGTGCGCCTCTTTCATTTTTAGAATCATTCACATGAACAACCAAAAGACGTTCTAATCCAATCTTTTCATCAAATTCATCTAAAATATCATCAAATTTTGTTAAATCAAAACCTGCATCATGTAAATGACAAGTATCTAAACATACACCTAATAATTCATTGTGTTCAACATGATCTATCATATATTTAATTTGATCAAAAGTTTTACCAAGTTCGCTTCCTTTTCCAGCCATTGTTTCTAACGCGATCTTTACAGTTTGATGAGGATCTAAAACCATGTTTAAACCTTTAACAATTTGTTCTAATCCAACTTCGTCACCTGCTTTGACATGAGAACCAGGATGTAGAACCAAACGAGATACCCCTATTGCCTCACATCTTTCAATTTCCTGTTTTAAAAAATTAACAGCCAATTCAAATGTTTCAGGTTTGATTGTATTTGCAAGATTGATAATATAAGGTGCATGTACAACAACATCATCAATATCAATATTGTTTTCTTTCATTAGCTGCTTTGCTTCTTCAATTCTTAATTCACTCACAGGCTTTCTTGATGTGTTTTGAGGTGCACCTGTATAAAACATGAAAGTTGTAGAATGATAAGATAATGCTTCTTTAACTGAACCAACCATCATTTCCTTTCCATTCATGGAAACATGACTACCTATCTTCAACATTATTGTTCCTCCCTTTCACGTTTCTCTCTTTGTGCCTGTTTTGCACGTTCCTTCTTTTGACGTTTGATATCTTGTTGTATCATCGAACGCTTTTCTTTTCTCACTAATTTCTCTATCTCTCTTTGTCTTTTCTTTTTATAACCAGGTTTTACTTTCTTAGGTTTTCTTACAATAGAAGAAATTTGTTTTTCTAACTCAGTTTGATGTTTAACTCTTGATTTACGTTTTTCTCTATCTTTAACATCTTTAAACTGATGATTTCCCAGTTCTTTCATTTCAAAAGTAATACCCTTTTTTTCTAATGTTTGTACAATACCTTGATTTGTCGTATCATACATACTATAACATTCTCCAGTATATTTTCCTCGTCCACAACGTCCACTTCTATGAATGTAAAAATCTAACTCTTTAGGAAAATCCATATTAATAATATGACTTACACCATCAATATCAATACCTCTTGCTGCAATATCAGTTGCAACAATATATTGGTATTCCATATTCTTAATACGTCTCATCATTTGACGTCTTTCCCTTGGTTCAAGATCACCATGAATTTCTCCAACTTTCATCCCTTGTTCTCTAAGATAGCGAGTAAGGTTTGCAGTTTCAGTTCTTTTATTACAAAATATAATACAAATATAAGGATCAATAATATTCATAATATCTTGTAATACTTCATATCTATTTCTATGTTTAGTTGGTATTAAATAATGTTTAACATTTCTCGATGTCGTTAAATGTTCATCGATTTCAATTATTTTAGGAGAACTCATATATTTTTGTAAGAAAGGTCTAAGCATTTGAGGAATTGTTGCTGAAAAGACCATCATTTGAAGATTTTCTTTCATTTTTCCTAAAACTGCATCCAAATCTTCTAAATAACCAAATTCTAATGTCATATCTGCTTCATCCACGACAAATATATTTGCAGTCGTAATTTTCAAAGCTTGTTCATCTAATGATAAATCCTTAATTCTGCCAGGAGTTCCAATGACTATATGAGGTTGTGTAGATAATTTTTGAATTGCTTTTTGTTTATCGCTACCACCAATCATTAAAGATACTCTTAATTCTTTATTATGTCTCATAAACACTTTAGCATGTTCATAAATTTGCATTGCCAATTCTCTTGTTGGTGCTGTAATAACAGCTTGCACACAATCTAAATTTTCATCGACCATATCCATAATCGGAATTAAAAAAGCATGTGTTTTCCCTGTTCCTGTTTGAGAAATACCAATAATATCTCTATTTTTATAAACCAAAGGCATAACTTCTTTTTGTATTTTTGTAGGTGTTTGAAAATTCATTTCTTTAATCGTTTCTTTTACAAATGTTTGAAACTGATATTGTTCAAATAACTTCATAAAAACGCCTCCTTTCAAGCGATTTGATTATACACTAAAATATCAAAAAAAGCAAAAATAATATATTTTTATTATTTTACAATAAATAATTATTGATTTTCATTAAAAATATACTATAATATTAATGAGGTGAGAATAATGAAACAACAAAAAATAGCTCGTTTATTAGAAGCATTTACTTTTTTAACAATGATTATCACTGCATTATTTTGTTTTTGGATTATTCCAGAGGGAATGAATATGGCTATTGAAAACTTTCCTGAGCTTGAATCAATGCATTTTATTGGTTATATATGTAGCTTTATTTTATTTTTACTATGCTGTAGTGCTTTAATAAACTTTAAAAAAATTTGTCATAACATTGGTTTAGGAAATAGTTTTTGTAAGAACAATGCTAAGCATATGAAGATCATTACAAATATAGCATTATCTGTATTTATTTTTTTCATCATTTGCTTTATCATTTTATATGTAAATCATTTTGTGAGTGGTCCTCTTATTGTATGGGGTATTTTTATTGAATTTTTTGTAAGTGGTATAACAATACTTTGTTATGCGTTGACTCAACTTATCGAAAATGCTTGTGATATTCAAGAAGAAAACAACTTAACAATATAGGAGGAATGAATATGATTATTGTTAATATTGATGTTATGCTTGCAAAACGTAAAATGTCAGTGACTGAACTCTCCGAAAGAGTTGGTATAACTATTGCAAATATTTCCATTTTAAAAAACGGAAAAGCAAAGGCTATTAAGTTTTCAACATTAGAAGCAATATGTAAAGCTCTAGATTGTCAACCTGGCGATATATTGGAATATAAAAATGATGACATTTAGAATATTCAAATTTTCTCTTTTATGATTGTAATGTAAATATTCATATGTTTCAAATCAACAAATGATAGAAAATACATTAAAATTTTTCAAGAAATACAATATATGAATGAATACAGTTGATTTATGATGGTATTACTTATCTAATAAATTTCTTCTTCGTATTATATGATGTTTCAACAAACTATATTGAATACGATTACTAACACACTTTTAAACACCTCCACATATAATATATCAGGAGGTGTTATTTATGTACCAACAATTCCCTGAATATCCCCAACCCATGTATCCACCCATGTATATGCCCTACCCTATGATGCCACATAAACCATCACTATTACAATCTATGAAATCATCAATTAATCAGGCTTCCATTGCTTCTACACTACAAACTGCACAAAAAACACTTTATACAGTTAATCAAGTTATTCCCATTATCAATCAATTAAGACCAGTTTTGCATAATGCTTCTACTGCATTTAGAGTTATTAAAACTGTTAAACAGTTTGATTTTGATGATATAGATGAAGAGATCAATCAAAATGTTCAAGAAAATAATGAAATTTTTGAGAATATGATAAATAAAGATTAAGAAAAAGGTAAATCAATATTCCATTTTATGATTTACCTTTTCTTTATTAATACTTTTTATAATACTATTTTCAATTCTACAATAATTTTTATTTACTATAATCTATTCTTTTTACTACAATTCATAAAGTATGATTAAGGATAAATTTTTTGTAGTATAAGTAAGTAATGAATAGATTTATATAAATTATCATTCATTAAACCAAATATTCTTTTTAACAATAATAGTTACAAAATTTTAAAAATTTGCTACAAATAAATTTTATTTTAGTGTATAATATTTTATGGATATGCATTCCAGGCGACATACGGAGTCGTTGGTGTAACCGTAACACCAGTGAATATTCACAAACAATTAAATAGGAGGATGACTGTTTTATGGTATTAGAGACGAAAGTTGAGGATGCCAGCAATAAATAGGAGGTAGAATAAATGGCTCCATTTTATGTGATTGCCATTATAGCTATTCTTGCATTGATTAAAAGTCTTTAAAATTAATGCTTAGCCTGTCCTGATGATTGATCATCTGATGGATTTATTCGTTGTCATCCTCTAAAAAAGAAAAGGGATAGAGCGGCAACTCTTCCCTTTTTCTTATTCCCATATTAAAATTAAAAATACGTAAAACTTTTAATATGAAAGTAAATCGATCATAAAAATATAATATTCGTTGTCATCTTTGACAATAAAAGTATATCATATTATATTATTTATGTCAATGTAACTAATTTCACTTGTTACGATTCAGCAATTAAAATTCCACTTTATATAATGTATGAATAAGGTTTATATTGGATAAAAAAGAAGTGATTGTTTTATTATCTAAAAATTTAAATACAGGTTTAGTAATTTCTTATAATCATTTATCTGCTCTTATTGGCTATTCTAAAAGACAACTTATTCGTTTATCAAAATCTATAATAAAGCAATTGTCCTTTTCCTCTTGAATGTTCTTTCCAATCATCAATGATTTCTACTATACGCCCTGCAAGATTATATATTTCCATATCTTTTGTATACAGATTACGATTTGTCTTTCTTTTTATTATATCATTATATTTTTTATATGACTATGCTATAATAATTGCAGAGGTGAAAGATATGTTAGTCAAAGCAATTGTTCCTAGAGGTTATTGTAAAGGTGTTGTAAGAGCTATTAATATTGCAAAAAAAGCAAGTGACTTAGATGGTCCTATCTATATATTGGGTATGATTGTGCACAACCAATATATTGTCAATGCATTAGAAGAATTAGGCATACATACTATTGATCATAAAGGTAAAACACGTTTAGAATTATTAGATGACATTGATAAAGGAACTGTCATTATTACTGCTCATGGTGCAGGAGAAGATGTTTTTGTAAAGGCTCAAAAGAAGGGTTTAAATGTTATTGATGCATCTTGTCTAGATGTTATTAAAACACATGATTTAATTAAGGAAAAATTGGAAAATGGATATGATATTTTATATATTGGTAAACATGGACATCCAGAAGCTGAGGGTGCTATTTCAATCAATAAAGAGCATATACATTTAATTACAAATAAAGATGATTTCAATAAAATAGATAAAGATAGAAAATATGTTATAACTAACCAAACAACAATGTCTTTATATGATGTTTATGATTTATGTGAATATGCAAAAGAAATATTGCCTTATGTAGAAATAGAAAAAGAAACTTGTACAGCTACAAAAGTAAGACAAGAAGCTATTCAAAATATGGATGAAGATATTGATATTGTTTTCATTGTTGGAGATCCTCATTCAAACAATACAAAAAAACTTGCAAGTATTGCAGGTAAAAATAAAGAAGTTTATATGATTGATAGTGTTCAAGAATTAAATATTAATGTTTTAAAAGGAAAGAAAAAGGCTGGTGTTTCTTCTGGAGCATCCACACCAACCTATCTTACTCACCAAGTTATTGAATTTTTAAAACAATTTAATGAAAATGATTCTTCAACTTACCAAAAACCAGTATTCGATAAAACACAAATTATTTAATCACCTTTAAGGTGATTTTTTATTCGAGCTAACTGTTATCATAAACATAATCAGTTTATATATTAGGTAGCCATTTAACTTTATGATAATAAATCACAAACATAAGTGAACATGTTATCCATGTTATTGGCCAACCCATGAAAACATAAAAGACACTTTTTGTCATTGATGTAATAATAGCTAAATAAATTTGTCTCAATATAACAAAATTAAATACCATAATATACATTGGAACTGAAGATTTTCCTGCCCCTCTTAAAACACCACTATAAATTTGTGTAAATGGTAAGACAATATAGAAAGGTATAAATGCTAACTGCATCATACGTCCTGCCTCAATAACATCAGGTTCGTTGTTAAAAAGCGCTAAAACATTTTCACCATAGAAATAAAGTCCCCCTGAGACAGCTACAATCACTGCTAAAGTCATAATCATTGTAATCTTTGTTCCTTTTTTTACCCTATCATATTGCTTTGCTCCTATATTTTGTCCAACAAATGTTGTAATTGCCATATTAAAACTTTGAAGTGGTAAATTAACAAAACCATCAATTCTAATACTTGCTGAATATCCAGCAACAACACTTGAACCAAATGCGTTTACATAAGACTGTACAATAACATTAGACAACGAAACAATACTTTGTTGTAGCCCTGTTGGTAATCCAATCATAATAATTCTTTTTAATATTGGAAAATGAAAATGTATATTCTTCAATGATAACTTATAAATATCATTTGTCTTTATTAAGACATAAACCACCATAATACTACTTATTGCCTGGGAAATTAATGTCGCATATCCTGCACCAGCTACACCTAAATGTAAATATTTGACGAATAAAAAATCTAAAACAACATTAATTAAAGATGTTATAATCAAAAAATATAATGGTCTTTTTGAATCACCTACTGCTCTTAAAATTCCTGAACCCATATTATAAATAAGATTAAATGAAATACCAGCAAAGTAAATCATTAAATATGTTGATGATTCAGGAAAAACATCAGCAGGGATTCCTACCGCTTTTAACATTGGATTTGTTCCTATAACCCCTACAATTGTTAAAACAATGGACATAGCAATCGTTAAAGCTGCTGAACTATGAACTGCTTTTTCTAATCGTGAATGATCTTCAGAGCCATAATATTGAGCAATAACAACACCAGCCCCTGTTGAAAGTCCCATAAAAAAACCTATGAGCATATTAATAATTGGTGAAGATGCACCAACTGCTGCCAAAGCTTGTTTACTTACAAAATTACCTACAACATACGAGTCAACTGTATTATATAATTGTTGAAATAAATTTCCTATTAATAATGGAATAGAAAACCAAAAGATTGATTTCATTATTCCACCATGTAATAAATCAGTTGATTTTTGTTTATCCATTCTCCCATCTCCTTTATATGCATATTGTACTCCTTTATGAAAAAAATAAAAACTATTTACAATTTATGAAAAAATTTTTATTTTTCTCTTCTTTTTTATATAATAGAAAACATGGAGGTTGATTATGAGTAAAAATATTATTTTCTTTGATGTTGATGGAACACTTGTTGATGTAAGACCAGCAAGAGAATATATTCCTGCATCCACAATAGAAGCAGTACATAAGGCACAAGCAAAAGGAAATCTTTGCGTATTATGCACAGGAAGAAGTTTAGCAGAAATTTATGACCATATTTTAGAAGTAGGCTTTGATGGAATTATTGGTGCTGGTGGTGGATTTGTACAATTTAAAAATGATATGTTATATCATAAAATGGTACCACAAAGTGCTATTAATCACGTTGTTGATTTCTTTGAAAAACATCAATTTGATTATTATATTGAAAGCAATGGTGGTTTATATGCAAGTAAATATCTTGTTCCTCGTTTAGAAAGAATCAGTTATGGCGATTTAGAAAATGATCCAGAAGCAAGACGAAAAAAAGAAGAAGAACCAAGTCACTTTATTCCATCTTTAAAACAAGGTTACGATTTACATAGAAGTGATGTCAATAAAATTTGTTTTTTAGAAAAAGAAGGAATGCCTTTTGAAATAATTCGTCAAGAATTTGAAAAAGAGTTTAATGTTATTCACTGTACTGTTCCAATGTTTGGTGATGATAGTGGAGAATTATCCGTCCCTGGTGTTAATAAAGCAAGTGCTATTGAAGCTTTAATTCAACATTTAAATATCTCAAAAGAAAACACTTATGCTTTTGGGGATGGCTTAAATGATATTGATATGTTAGAATATTGTCAGTATGGTATCGCAGTAGGTAATGCTAAACAAGGTTTGAAAGATATTGCTGATGAAATTACTGATGATATTGCTGAGGATGGTATTTATAATTCAATGAAAAAGCATCATTTATTTTAAAGGAGAAGAACAAATCTTCTCTTTTTTATATATTTTCATTTTTGGTATTTAGACAGTTTTATATGATGTATATAAATATATGAAATATCTTTATTTTCAATAATTCATAGCAATTCCTTTTTATAAAATTGACCATTTCTTCATATTTTTTAGACTTTTCTTTTTAGAAATTATACAAAAAAAGAATACCTTAATAGCATTCTTCCTTATACTCAATCACTTTATCATTTTCATAAACAATTTTAGCACTGTGAAAATGAGAATCTCTAATCCATTCAAAAAAATGATAATCTCCTTCCCACATAGGAAGTCTAGAAATTTCATCATCTTTTATCCATTGTAAAACACCCTCATTGCAATCATGAAGTTCACCACTAAAATCATCACAAGTATAAATAAACATACCTTCATCTTGTCCATGATACAAACCTGGAAAACACACAAAACCATGAAGCTTTAAAGAATGAGCCACAAATCCTGTTTCTTCAAAAATCTCTCTTTTCATACATTCTTCAGCACTTTCACCTATGTTAAATTTTCCACCAACACCAATCCATTTTCCTGCATTAATATCATTTTCTTTTTTTATACGATGCAACATTAATGTTTTTCCATGATGTTGCATATAACACATTGTTGTAAGAATCATTTTATAAGTAGTGATAATAGTCTGGTGAACTTCCTTCTATTATCTCTACATCCACTTCCTTTTCTAACAATTGTTTCAAACGTGACACCATGATATTTTCTGCGTGATGATTAATATCTATTAATAAAATGTGATGATCGAAAGCATTTTTAGCATGACGATATTTTGTATCCCCTGTGATATAGGCATCAACTTTTTCATAATAATCTTGTAAAAAATCTGCACCACTTCCACCACATATTGCAATTTTCTTAACTTGATCTACTTGTCCAGCATATTTCAAATGTTCTAAATGATAAGCTTTTTGAACATGTCTAATAAAATCATTCATAGACATACTCTGTAATAATGTTGCATAATAAGAGATTCCATCTTCTCCTACACATATATCTTGTACCCCTAATTCTTCAAGTAACCATTGATTCATAGATACTTTATCTAATGCAGTATGTGAACTATAAACAACAACTTTATTCTCTATTGCTTGAAAGATAAATTGTCCCATAAAATCATCTTTATCAATATTAGTAATAGGATCTAACAAGAAAGGATGATGAGTTATTAACATATCACAACCTTTTTCAATAGCTTCTTTTAAAGAAAAATTATCAGCATTTAACGAAATCATAATTTTATGAATTTCCTGATCTTGATGACCAATTTGTAAACCACATTTATCCCATTTTTCTTGTAAAGATAATGGATAGTGCTTTTCTATAATATCAATAATGTGTTTTGCCTTCATTTAATTCACCTTCTATCATTTCCATCATATGTTGAACTTCTTTGTATTTAGGATGTTGTTCATCCAAAGACAATAAAATATTGTTTTGTATCTCTAATTGTCTTTTCCATTTTTCATAAAATAATTCATTTTTCTTTTGTCTAAGACATGGTCCAAAATAAATATCTAATTCATCGTATTTCAAACGTTTTCTTGTTTTTTCACAAACAAGAATTTCATAAATATGATTGGCATCTTTGACAATATCTTCATCAATAATTTGTATATGATGTTGAAATAAGTATTCTCTTAAAATTTCCAATCCAATATTGGATTGAAGTATTAATCTATGGTTTTTAATATAGTCTATATGTTCATCCAAAATATCAACTGTCAATTTACCACCCATACCACAAATACTAATCATATCAACATTTTTATCAATAATAGGATTCATACCACTTCCTAGAAGTGGTATGATATATTTTTCTAATTGATTTTGTTGTATTGTTTCAATAGATGCGCTAATTGGGCCACTTGCAATATCACAAGCATAGGCCTTCTCTATAATATCCTCCAAAACCAAATAACATGGTAGATACGCATGGTCAGTACCTATATCAGCAAGTATTTCCCCTTGTTTATATTTAATAATTAAATTAGCTATAGCCTGTAATCTTTTTGATAGTTTCATATTAGCGATCCAAGAAATCTTTTAATCGTTTAGAACGTGATGGATGTTTTAATTTTCTTAAAGCTTTTGCTTCAATTTGACGAATACGTTCACGAGTAACGTTAAATTCTTTTCCAACTTCCTCCAATGTTCTAGTACGACCATCATCTAAACCAAATCTTAAACGTAAAACCTTTTCTTCTCTATCAGTTAATTCCAATAAAACTTCATTTAATTCATCTTTTAATAATTCATTAGCTGCATAGTCATCAGGTGACATAGCTCCCTCATCCTCAATGAAATCACCTAAATGAGAATCATCTTCTTCACCAATAGGTGTTTCTAAAGATACAGGCTCTAATGAAATTTTTTGAATTTCACGAACTTTTTCAGGTGTCATTCCATCCATTTTTTCAGCAATTTCTTCAGCACTTGGTTCTCTACCTAATTCTTGAATCAATTGTCTTTGAACTCTTGTTAATTTATTGATTGTTTCAACCATATGGACTGGAATACGAATTGTTCTTGCTTGATCTGCGATTGCACGAGTAATTGCTTGTCTGATCCACCAAGTTGCATATGTAGAAAATTTAAAACCTTTTGTATAATCAAACTTTTCAACTGCTTTGATTAACCCCATATTTCCTTCTTGAATTAAATCTAAGAATAACATTCCTCTACCAACATACCTTTTCGCAATAGACACAACCAAACGTAAATTGGCTGCAGCAAGTTTTTTCTTTGCTTCTTCTTCACCTTCTAAGATACGTTTTGCCAAATCAATTTCTTCATCATGGCTTAATAATTCTACACGCCCAATTTCTTTTAAATACATCTTAACAGGATCGTTAATCTTAACATTACTTCCAAGTTGTGTACTATCATCTTCTTCATCATCTGAATACATTGTAGCAGTATCACTTGTCAACATATCAAAGTCTCCACCAAAATCTAAACTTTCCATGTCTCCATCAAGATCTTCTATACCATCAAGGTCTTCTAATCCTGCTAAACTTTCAAGATCATCAAGATCTCCCATTCCTTCACTTAAAATATCAGCATCATCAACATTAATAGCATCTAAACCATCTTCAATCATAATGTTGTTATCAGTAATAAATTGTAATAATTCTTCAGCCGATTCATCATCAAGATCATACTTTGTTAAAAAAGCATCTAATTCATCTTGAGAAAGTGTTCCTCCTAAAGCATCGGCAGTTTCCTTAATCAAATCTTTTAAATCTTCAAAAGTCACTGGTGCTACTTTCTTTTTATCTTTTTTCATACTTACTCCTTTTCATTCCTTATATCATTCATTTCCTGTAAAATTTTAGCCTTTTGTAAGGGATCTAAAATATAATGATATTGTTCTTTAAGTTGTTCTATTTTAGCCTTTTTTGCATGAGATACAATTGTTTGAATATATTCATCAATAGCTTTCTCTTCATAAACTAAAGGTAATTGCGTAGAAGAAATGTCTATCACAGTTTGGACCAATTCCTCTTTACCTATACCATTAATAAAATCTGCTATTTGCAATTGATTATGTTTTCGATAATAATCAATAATATATGAAGCAATCACTCTATATTGATCATTATACATAAATCCTGCCTTTGCTTCATATTTAGAAGCAACATCCTTACTTACTAACATATAAAACAACAATTCAAATTCAGCTTTTTCATATCTATCTCTAAATTGACGATTAATTTTTGTTTCTACATAAATAGGCTTTTTAACCTCAACAAGAGGTTTTGAACCTAAAATTCTTTGTTGAATAACATCATAAGAAAAACCTGATTTTTTTGATAATTCTTGTATATAGTAATCTCTATCTAACTCATCATCTAATTTTGCAATTTCTAAACATATTTTCTCTAAATATTTTTTCCTATCATCATAATTTTGATTATCTACAAATTGATATTCAAAATTCATTTGAAATTCAATAGGTCTTAATACTTTTTTTAAAATCTCTTTTAAACCATTTTCACCATCTGATTCAAAGATTTCATCAGGATCCTTTCCATCAGGAAGAATAATGATTTTCACTGACAATCCTGCTTCACTTAATAATCTTGCAGCCTTACTCATTGCTACCTGACCAGCACTATCTCCATCTAAACAAAGATGAACAGTAGAAGTTAATCTACGAATGGCTTGTATATGTCCTTTAGTCAGTGCAGTTCCCATAATGGCAACTGTATTTTTAATTCCTGCTTTATACATTGCAATGACATCCATAAAACCTTCAAGAAGATATACAAACCCTTCTTGTTTGACTGCTTCTCTACACTTATGATAATGATATAAAGTCTGTCCCTTATTGAAAATATCTGATTCAGGAGAATTTATATATTTGCTATCGTGTTGTGTTGGCTTATAAATTCTTCCACTAAATCCTACGACTTCTCCCTGTTGATTTTGCAAAGGAAACACAATTCTATCATTAAAGCGATCAAAATGATGTTTTGATTCAATAATCAACCCAGATTTAACCATATCAATTTCATTAAATCCTAATTTTTCAAAAGATTGATGTAAAACTGAATCTATTGGTGCATAACCAATTTGAAATTCTTTAATAAGTTCCTCACTAAATTGACGCTTCATCAAATAGGTTTTAGCTTCTAGCCCTAACCTGGTATTCAAATAATAGCTATAAATCTTTTGTGCCTCTTGATGCATTTGATATAACACTGCATTTTCTTTTTTTACAGGTCTCTTTTCCACATCTAAATGATAATCACTTAAATCTACATGCCCAATTTCGGCAACTTTCTTAATCGATTCGATGTATGATATCTTTAAATACTTTTGAAGAAATGTAAAGACGTTTCCCCCAGCACCACAAACAAAACACTTATAGATTTGTCGATCAGGTGATATTGACATCGAAGGATTTTTATCATCATGGAATGGGCATATAGCAAGGTAATTTCTTCCCTTTTTTTCTAAAGAAAGATATTGTCCAATCACATCTATGATATCAACACTTTGTCTTATTTCATCTATTTTTTCCTGTGATAGACGTGCCATATGCCTCTCCTTTTTTAAAATTTAATTTTTTCTTGAATATAACTCAATAAATCATTAATTGGTAGACGAATTTGTTCCATTGTATCTCTATCTCTTAATGTTACTGATTGATCACTATCAGTATCAAAATCAACAGTTACACAATATGGAGTTCCAATTGCATCTTGTCTACGATAACGTTTTCCAATTTGTCCTGCAACATCAAACTCAACATTGAATTCTTTTGCTAACATAGAATAAACTTCCATAGCTTTATCACTTTGTTTCTTAGTAAGTGGTAAAACAGCTACTTTAATTGGAGCTACTGCTGGATGTAAATGCATAACAACACGTGTATCGTTTTCTAATTGTTCTTCATCATATGCATCTGATAATACTGACAAGAATAAACGATCAGCACCAACTGAAGGTTCTACAACATAAGGAATGTATTTCTTATTTGTTTCAGGATCTAAATATTCTAAATTCTTTTTAGAAAACTCCTGATGTCTTGATAAATCATAATCAGTTCTATCAGCAATTCCCCATAATTCTCCCCATCCAAATGGGTATAAATATTCAATATCTGAAGTTGCTTTAGAATAGAAAGATAATTCTTCTTTTTCATGATCTCTAAATTTTAAATTTTCTTTTTTAATTCCTAAATCATATAAGAATTGCATACAACCATTTTTCCAATAGTCAAACCATTCTAGATCTGTATCAGGTTTACAAAAGAATTCTAATTCCATTTGTTCAAATTCTCTTGTTCTAAAAATAAAGTTACCTGGTGTAATTTCATTTCTAAAAGATTTTCCCACTTGTCCAATTCCAAAAGGAACTTTCTTTCTTGTTGTTCTTTGAACATTTTTAAAATTCACAAAAATACCCTGTGCTGTTTCAGGACGTAAATAAACAACATTTTTTGCATCCTTCACAACACCCATATATGTTTTAAACATCAACTCAAATTCACGAATATCAGTAAAATCTTCACTTCCACAATCAGGACATTTAATATGATGTTCTCTAATATAAGCCATCATTTTTTCAGGTTCCCAACCATCACTATGGACACTAGGATCATAATCTTCAATTAATTTATCAGCACGATGTCTTGTTTTACAATTTTTACAATCAGTTAATGGATCACTAAATCCACCAATATGTCCACTCGCTTCCCATACACGAGGATTCATAAATATAGCTGAATCTAATCCAACG
Organism: uncultured Erysipelotrichales bacterium; assembly: GCA_910586805.1. Classification (GTDB taxonomy): domain Bacteria; phylum Bacillota_I; class Bacilli_A; order Erysipelotrichales; family Coprobacillaceae; genus MGBC140090. Next base: position 15,897 of record CAJUJC010000005.1, read on the forward strand.
TTATATGGAGATTCTTGTATAAATCTCTTCCACCATAATTTTTTAATATTATTTTTCATTTCAACACCTAAAGGACCATAATCCCAAGTATTTGCTAAACCATCATATATCTCTGAACCTTGATATACGAACCCTGAATTTTTTGCATGAGCAATTAGTTTTTCCATATCTACATTTGCCATATTTATACCCCTTTTTCTCTTTTTTATTCATCTATAAAAACATATGACTCAATACCCCTGTACTAAGCCATATTTTTTATAATATAAAATGATAAACCATAATATACCCTCATAGTAGTTTCTTGTCAACCAACTATAAGGGTGCTTATAAATATGTTCTATCATTCAACCAATTTAATATATGTTTATAAACAAATTTTTTATTTTTTTCAAAGAGAACCGCATTTCGACAATCATTAAAAACCTCAAAAGTCAAATCACGTATTCCATGTTTTTTATATTTTTCTACTAACTTCTTTACATCACGAGATATAGGATCATGTTCTCCAACTCCAATATATACTGATAAATATTGGGGGATTGTTTGAATCAGTTCATCACTGTTTACTTCACTAACAGTTTTGATAATATCATGATAACCTTGAACTGGATAAATAAAATGTGACATTGGATCTTCTAAATATTTTTCTTTTTCCTCATCATCACTAGAAAACCAATCAACTTCACTATTTCCAAACCCTTTATTCCAATGATTATACAACCATTTATACATATGATGCCCTTTATGTGTTGGACCATATATAGCTTTTGCCAGCATTAAATAGCCATGTTTTAACATTTTAAATCTTGTTTTTGAAAATGTCCCTAAAAGTAAAATCCCATCCACAAAATCTCCATATTGACTTATAAATTTTTGAATAAAGATAGATCCCATATTCACTCCCAACAAAAAGTATGGTTCTTCAGGATAACTCTTGCGTATGACTTCTACTAAATGCTTCATATCTTCAACTATATTCTCAGGTCCATTTTCTTTTCCAAAATATCCCTGTTCAAAATCAATTAATGATTGTCCATGTCCTACAAAATCACTTAATACCACAACAAAGCCTCGACTTAATAAATAAGATGCAAAATGGTCATAGAGTTCTGCATGTTCACCCAATCCATGATGAATTTGTACAATTCCCTTAATACGTAAAACCACTTTGGGCTGATAGATATAATAACGCACATGAACATGCATTGTTGATGTATAACTATCAATGATTCTCATATCTATCCTCTCCTTTTATGTGGTTTTCTTTGTCCTTTTGGTTTAATCAAAGATTTCTTTTCAAAGCCAATCAAATCTTGTCTATTTGCTAAAGTTAATGCTTCATATACCAAGAAATAATTCTTAGGATTTCTATACTGCATCAACGCTCTTTGCATTGCTTTTTCTTTTGAAGTTTTAGCGACATATACAGGTTTCATATCTCTAGGATCCAGTTCTGTATAATACATTGCTGTTGAAAGTGTTCCTGGTGTTGGATAAAAATCCTGTACTTGTTCTGGTTGATGATGAATATCTCTTAAATATTCAGCTAATTCAATAGCACTGTTTAAATCACTCCCTGGATGTGATGACATCAAATAAGGAACTAAAAACTGATTCATATTCGCACGCTTATTTAACAACTCATATTTATCAACAAATTTTTCATATAACTGCCTTCTTGGTTTTCCCATTTTATCTAAAACCTGATCACTTATATGTTCAGGTGCAACTTTTAGCTGTCCACTGATATGATACTTCACTAACTCGTTAAAAAAAGCATCATCTTTATCATACATTAAATAATCATAACGTATACCAGAACGTACAAATACCTTTTTAACACCTTCTAAAGAACGAAGTTTTCTAAGCAATGATAAATAATCGCTATGATCAACCTTTAAATTTGTACAAGCTTTAGGCCATAAACATTGTTTTTGAGGACAAGCACCAAATTTTTCTTGCTTATCACAACTTGGTTGTCTAAAATTCGCAGTTGGTCCTCCTACATCATGAATATATCCTTTAAATTTTGGATCTTTAATCATTATTTTCGCTTCTTCAATTAAAGATTCATGAGAACGTGTTTGAATAATACGTCCCTGATGAAAATTTAATGCACAAAAGTTACATGCTCCAAAACATCCACGATTGCTGATTAAAGAAAATTTAACTTCTTCAATAGCTGGAATATAGTCATACATAGGATGATATGTTCTTTGATAAGGCAATGCATATGTATCATCAAATTCTATTTGTGTAAGTGGTCTGTTTGGTCTATTTTGTACAATATAAAATCCCTGATAAGATTCTACTAAGGTTTTTGCCTGATAATGATCAGTATTTAAATACTGTATTCCAAAAGACTTCGCATATTGTTTTTTATCTTCTTTGATTTCCTCATAAGAAGGTAACATAATATAGCCTTCAGGAAGAATTGAAATATCCTTTGTTTTAAAAACAGTCCCATCTAAATAAGTCAAATATTCTACATCAATACCTGCATCTAATGCTTCAGCAATTTCAATAACACTGTTTTCTCCCATTCCATACATCAATAAATCAGCACCTGAATCAACCAAAATAGATTTTCTTACACTATCATCCCAATAATCATAGTGAGCTAATCTTCTTAAACTTGCTTCAATACCACCAATTAAAATTGTTGCATCTTTATAAGCCTGTCTAATTTTCTGACAATAAACAATAACAGCTCTATCAGGTCTATGTCCTGATTCTCCATTGTTTGAATAACTATCCTTTTTTCTACGACGTTTTGATACTGAATAATGATTAACCATCGAATCAATATTTCCACTTGATACCAAAAATCCTAAACGTGGTTTCCCAAAACGACGAAACTCATCAATATGATTCCAATCTGGTTGTGCTAACATACAAACCTTAAAGCCACGACTTTCTAAAGTTCTTGTAATAATAGCTGCACCAAAAGAAGGATGATCAACATAAGCATCTCCACTGACATACACAAAATCAGGTTGCTCCCATCCTCTTTCAATCATTTCTTCTTTCGTTGTTGGTAAAAATTGTCCCATAGTTTCGCCCCTTTATATATGTGATTATTATACACCAAATTTTTACAAAGAAAAATAAAAATTGTGTATAATTCTACACAATTTGTTGGATAAATGTTTTCGTTCTTAAAGATATGCCTGTATATTCTTCAATATAATAATCCATAATAGGAATCAATTCTTTAATAACTTTATCTTCAATATGCAACTGTCCTATTTGGTTCATAGGAATAATATGTATATGACGAAATGCTTTTAAAACATCTATTGAATAGACTTTATGATTTGATAGATGATCTTGACATAAATATCCACCATCCTCTAAAGAAATAGATACAACTTTGGTTGATTGACATTTCACACACCCATCAACATCAATAGATACACCATTATGATTCAAAACAAAAACATTAAACAATAAATACACAAGTAAGGGTTGATATCCTTGATCTAGTGCATTTAAAGCATCTATTAATATTTGATACTCATATTCCATAGGTTGGTTTTCATCTATATAACGATAATAATATTCTAAAATATAATTTCCTACAATCTCACTATCAATACTTTCTTTAATATGTCTTAAATAATGCACTGGACTTGCCTTAATCAAAGAACTCAATCCTTTTTTCAAAGAAATTGATAACTCACTTATCATCATTTCTTGACATGCCCTTGCATTTTTACTCGTAATCTTACGAACACCTCTTGCTTGCACACCTATTTTTCCATATTCCTTAGTATAAATATGTAAAATCATATCATTTTCTTTATATGGTGTCCTTTTTAAAATAACACCCTCAACGACTTCTTCTTTAATAGTCGTCTTCATCGTATCCAAACTCCTTAAGATACTTTTGTTTATTACGCCAATTTCTTTCTACTTTCACAAACAATTCCAAAGTCACTGGAACTTGTAAAAATCTTTTCATTTCTTTTCTTGCATTTTTTCTAATCTTTTGAATCATTGTTCCCTGTTTACCAATAATAATCGCTTTTTGACTTGGTCTATCTACCACAATAGCTGCCATAATATGAACACCCTTATCATCTTCAAGCATTTGTTCAATAACAATAGCAACACTATGAGGAACTTCCTCATGTGTAAAGTAAAGAATTTTTTCTCTAATAAACTCAGCCATGATAAAACGTTCAGGATGATCAGTAATATGATCTTTAGGATAATACATAATCCCTTCAGATAAATCATCTTTAATAATTTGAATCAAATGTTCTACATTATCTCCATTCAAAGCACTAATAGGAATTATTTCTTTAAAATCAAATAATTCTTTCCATTGATTTAACTTAACAATCAATTCTTCTTTACTCAATAAATCCATCTTATTTAAAATCAAATACACTGGTCCATCTGCTTCTTTTAAACGATCAATAATAAAACGATCACCTTTACCAATTGTTTCATTAGCAGGTGCTAAAAATAAAACAATATCAACTCCAAAAATACTATTTAATGCATTTGTATTCATAAAAGAACCCAAACCATCTTGAGGTTTATGAATCCCTGGTGTATCCATAAATATAATTTGAGCATCATCATCTGTATAAATACCCTGAATTGTATTTCTTGTTGTTTGCGCAGTTGCTGATGTAATTGCTAATTTTGTTTTTAATATATGATTTAATAATGTTGATTTTCCAACATTAGGTCTACCAACAATACTCACAAATCCTGATTTCATAAACACTCTCCTATAAACGCATGAGGTAATAATTCCTCAATAGTTGTAACTTTAAAATAATCTTTACACCCTAAAATAATAGGTGTATCTTTATTCAATAATTCTGCCAAAACTTGTCGACAAGCTCCACAAGGTGAAATCAAAGGCTTACAATCAGCCACAATAGCCAACGCTTTAATGTCTTCTTTATGATAACCTCTACAATATGCCTGATAAATTGCATTTCTTTCTGCACACATAGATGAACCATATGCAGCATTTTCAATATTCGCTCCATAAATCAAAGTTCCATCCTCTACCAAGACACATGCGCCTACATAAAATTTTGAATAAGGGGCATAAGCATTTTGACTTGCACGAAATGCCTCATTCACTAATAATTGAAAGTCCATAAACTATCCCCTTTCGATATGAAGCATACCAAGAATTTCTTTTTGTAATGAAAACATTTCTTTTTCATCTTCTTCATTCATATGATCATATCCAAGCAAATGTAATAATCCATGTGTAAATAAGAAACACATTTCTCTATGTAATGAATGCTCATATTCTTTTGCCTGTGCCATAGCATGTTCAACAGAAATAAAAATATCCCCTAAACTTCTAGGCATTCCTTCTACCATAAAATCCTCACTATCTTCTAATGCAAAACTAATCACATCAGTAGAACGATCAATATCTCTATATTGTTTATTTATTTCATGAATTTGCTTATCATCTATCAACAAACAAGATAACTCCACATCATCTTCAATATTCAAATGATTCAAAGTTGTTTCAATAATCATAAGAAACTGTTTTTCATAACTTTCTTCACATAAATTCATTTCATCTTCATATACAAAATCAATAGCCATAATATCACCCTTTATTTTCTTTATTCTCATCAATTATAACACAATCCCACCCCTTCTTCACTACTTTTGTTTGATGATTTACAACGATATAAATCTTTCCTTCATCATGAGAAAAAAGATAACGTTGTACAACCAATGATAACTTACTATCCATATGTGAGAATGCCTCATCCAATATACAAACATCAAAATTTTGACATAACATACGAATAATGGATACAACTTGTCTTTGACCAAGTGATAAAGGATTTCCATCAATATCTAATATCACTGAAAACATTTTTTCCAACTCTTCCATATGAAATGCCTTTAAATAACTCATTACCAAATCATGATCATCACATAAGAAATTTTCAAACAAAGACACATGTAAAAAAGTAGGTGTTTGACAAACATATCCAATATGCTCATATAAAGATTTTAAAGAAAGTGTCCTTAATTCCTGATTATTTATATAAATATCTCCAATGTAATTCATATCATACCCCATTAACAAACGTAATAATGTTGATTTTCCTGAACCTGTTGCTCCTTTCAATAAAAGATGTTTATGAATTTTAACATCCAAATGTTGAAACAATGGCATTTGATATCCATAAGCATAACCAACATTATCTAATGTTATGGATGTAATCTTCTCCTTGATCTCTTCTTTATCTTTTTCCTTTTCCACCTCAAAAGACTTATATTTTTCATAAATTAAGCTTGTTTGTTTATACTCACACAAAACGCTTATCATATGTAAAACAGGATCAATACAATATGACATCAACATATAAAACATTAAAATTTGTCCTAATGATAAATGCTTAGCCTGAAATTGATAAAACCCTAAAACCATAACAATAACATAAAATACATATATAATATATTGCAACAAATGTTGAAAACGATTGATAAATAATGATTGCTTTTCTTTAGAAAGCGCCTCATCTAAAAATAAATGATAGCTTCTTTCTCTTGTCCTTTGCACTAATGAATATCTTTTAATTAAAAATTGATTTTCAATTAATTCTAAAAGATGATGACTCATACAATAATAAGCCTCTAAATATTCTTTATTCATTTCTTGTATAACTTGTAATTGACGATAGTTTAAAAACACTATAATACCAAATAACACAACGACAACTAATCCCATGACATAATCAATAACAAACATTCCTATCAATAAAATCACTAATAGCATTCCATCTAAAATAAGTGAAGAAAAATATTCAATACTTAATTCTGTTAATTGATAAAAACTCATCAATTGACTTTGAATTTGACCCTTATCCTGATAAAAAAATGAGTAAGGTAACGTCAATAAACGCATAGAAGATTCAAATACACAATCTTCATCAATCGCACGTGTTAATGATATGATTTGCTTATTTTGAGATTGATGAATGGTTACTTTTATGATTTCAACAATTCCATAAGTCAAAGACAACGCTATCATATAAAACATTTGTGTATCAGTATGTATATCATCAATAAATATCTGATAAAAATAACTACTTAAATAACTAAATATAGCAATCCAAATTCCTTTTGAAATCATTTTTTTCATTGGTCTACGATACGAATGAAATGTTTCTTTTAAAAATTGATAATATGATTTATAGTGCAAAGTAGGAACACGTCCAATATGTTGAATGGAAATTATCCTATTCCCATATATTTCTAACAAATCTTCTTCGTATATAGAAATCAATCCTTGTCCAGGATCTCCTATGATATACTCATCTTCTTTTATTTCATACAGCACCACAAAATGCCCATAACCTTGTTGAATTGTATAAAGAATACAAGGTAATTTTACATTTTCTTGTATATCAATTAAAGACGCTTCATAGGCCTTTGATTCAATTTGATATTCTTTTAAACATTCAATCATTCCTCTTATAGATATACCATGATGATTTAATCTTGCCTTTTTCTTAATTTCTTTCACTTCTTCATCATAACCATAAAACTTTAATAACATTAAAATACAATAAGCTCCACAAGCCATTTCTTCATCTTGAATATAAATTGGATATTTTGGCATAAAACAAACCCTCCTACCCTATATATTCATGTTTTTTTGAGATTTTTCTTTTTTTTCTTTAAAATTTTTTTGTTTTTTTCATTTTTAACCTATGAACTATTTTATTTGTACATAAAACTATCTCTAATCATTATCATTTTTACATTTTTATACATATAATAGAATAGGTGATATGATGAAATATATGCTTAAAAGAATTAATCGTTTTCTAACTATTTATCTTATTTTTATACTCTTTCTTATATTGCACTATCATATAAATTAAAAGAAGAAGATTACTCTTCTTCCTTAGTATCCTCTTCTTTTGTTTCAACAACTTCCTCTTTTTCTTCAACACTTTCTTCTTGTGGAGCTAAAACTGGTTCTTCTGTTGTTTCAATAAGAGGTTCTTCAGTTTTTTTCTTTTTCTTTAATCCAAAAACAACTGCGACAATCACAACAACTGTAATAACACCACCAAGAATAATAGGCATCATAGATGATGAAGATTTTTGATTTGCTGTAACTACAATTTCTCCATTATAGCTATCAGCCATCATTTGTAATAAATCAATAGTTACAGTCTTTCCTTCAACAGTTCCATATGTTGTTGTTGGAGTGTCTGGCATATTAACAACAATATTCATTTCCATTCCATAAGTTTTTAAACTTTCTACTGACATTCCAAGTTCATCAATATCTCCAGAATCACCCATTTCGTTTGCTAATGAAGATAAATCTAGAACAAGCTTATCCCCTTCCATTTTACAAAGTGTTTTTGCTTCTTGACCAGTTACACTCATAGACATTTCTATCCCTGCCCATTTTGCACCATCAATTTCTTTATTAATGACCTTTGTTTTAATATCTTTAACTCCTGGAATTTCTTTTTGCATTTGAGATTTTAATTCATCTTCCATTTCTTTCATTTGTGATGAAATATCTTCTCCATCACCATATTGTGATAACATTGTTTCATTAAAAATATACTCAATACCAAAATCAATTTCTTCTTCACTCTTAACATCGATTGTCATATTCATCTTCACACAACCTGTTAATAATACTGTGACCAAAAATAACCCTAAAATTTCTCTTAACTTTTTCATAAGTATCTTCCTTCCCTTTTCTTTATTATACATAAAATCACAAGAAAAGTATATAAATTATCCTTTCAAATAAAAAATGACAATATATGATTCTGAACTGTATTAAATTTTTTTATTTTTTACTTTACAAATGTTATAAAATCCTATATAATTGTATTTGCTTATAAAAGTATATGGCGGTCGTGGCGAAGTGGTTAACGCACCGGATTGTGGCTCCGGCATTCGTGAGTTCGATTCTCATCGACCGCCCCATAGTATGCGGGTGTAGTTCAATGGTAGAACTTCAGCCTTCCAAGCTGACTACGTGGGTTCGATTCCCATCACCCGCTCCATATGTAAAGTTAAACTCCTTATGAAAATAAGGAGTTTTTTATTTTCTATGATAATCAACCTTATTTCATTAATTTTTCTAAATTCCTTGATATTAACACAATATTTATAAATCACTATCAATCCTACCCTAACCCATTAAGAATAAGAACTATGACATTTAATGGATATGCTTATTAAAAACGTTCTGAAAATACTTTTACCAATATAGATTCATAGGCTAAAAAAACAACACTTTTTTGTGTTGTTTCGATAAAATATTGAAATTACTAAACGTTTTAATGTGATGAAATCCAGTCTAGCATCTTTTTTTCAAGAAGTTTAAAATCACAACAAAACTCCGTCATGAAGTTATCATGATGAATCATAACACTTTCTCTAATATTTCCGACTTTTCTTAGGATTTCTTCTTTGACTCGAATTTTTCTTAAATAGATATTTTCACTATTTAAATAGTCCTTGTCACGATCATTTGGTATGTCAACAAGATTATAGCAATCTCCAGGAACTGGAATCATATTATTTATTAGAAGTGCCGCTATCATTTCTCCACTTTCATCGAATATCTCAACAGTTGTTCTTGGATTGCGTCTTTTTCCATTTTTTCTTTTAGGATGTGAAGTCAAGGGAATAAGATAATGAATACCATCAGTAATAACAATCACACCCATAAAACGTCTGTTAGGCTTTAAATTCACTCTATAATCAAAATGATGCAAATATTTTCTATATACATAATCAACATCATATATTTTTATCTCATCGTTTAACAAATACATTCCCATATATTCCTCCAAAAAATAAGACTGCCAATAACTAACTGGCAGTCTTATGGTTCTACTAAAGCGGAACCAAACTCGTTTTTAATCGCCTACTAAAGCAAGGCCTCTCTAGTTCTTAGTATTTCTACTTACACCTTCATTATACGACTTTTGGTGTACATGTCAAGATTTTTTATCATGACACTATTAGTATATTCGATTCTTTTAAAAATATTCAAGTTAGCAATAATTATACATAAAAAGAATATCTGAATCTTAAAGAATTAATTATGCATTCGTATTAGGATTGCAATATCAAATGGTACAGTATCATAAATGACTTAAAAAAGGAATTCTACGATCAATGTCAAGAAAGAGAAAATATTATAATAAAGTTATATAAAATTTCTTTGAAAAAATGAAATGTTTTATAGACATGAATATAAATTGAAATCATTGAAACAATTGAAGAAGAAAACAGGAAAATATATACAGTATTATAATAAAGAAAGAACCAAAAAAAGACTTAACTCCTTTACATTAGGAATCAAGTCTTACAATAATATCATACTATCTACATTGTTTTTACTACAAAATATTTAATTAATCATTATAATTGATTGTTTTAGAGCTTACTATTTTATTAAAATCTTTCATTAATGGATGCTTAAGTATTGTACACAATTCTTTAGAAATCCTATAAGATAATAATTGAAAAAACTGTAAATAACTTAAAGCTAGAAAATCTGGTTCAGGATTTAATAACGTTAAAACATGATCATCATTCATTTCTTTATTAGTAATATAATAAACTCTATCAGAAACTTGTCGAGAAGCAAGATATATTTGATAACTTCTATTAGAAGTATCATCTTGTGAATCAATAATAAAAACATTATAACAAGGGGATAGCTGAAGATTAGGACCATGTATATATTCTTCTAATTCATAACTGCATGTAACAATTTTAATTGTTTCACCTATTTTTAACGCTGCTTCTTTTGCTATCCCTTCACCATTCCCACATCCTACAACATAACAATGATCCATTGATAGAAAATTCTTTTTAAATTTTTCAATAAAATCTACTTCTCGTTTAAAATTAATTTTTTGCATAGATTCATATTCTTGAAAATATAAATCATATTTTTTTAAATCTACTAAATTTCCTCTTTTCTTTTTTACATCTAATGCAAAGAGTAATAAAAATAAGACAAGAGTTGTTACTCCTTTTGTAACATATCCTTCTACTTCTTCACCTACACCATATTCAATAAGAAAATCAGCATAATCCTTAATATCACTATTCATATCACCAGTTAATGCAATTGCATTACGATTATACTTTTTTAAAATAGTTAATGCTTCAAGTACATTGCAGCTATAACCACTTTGAGATATAGCAAATATAAAATCATTTTCTAATATTAATGGATAATGTGCAAATGTAAATGGTGAAATGACATCTACAGGAATAGCTAATATTTTCTCCATCAAGTATTTCGCACATAACACAGCATTTCCACTTGATCCTGATGCAATTATTTTAATAGATTTATAATCTTTTTTTAAAAATAAGGTTGTTAATTCATTCGTAAGCTCCTTATTTTCATAGTTCTCTTTAATTATTTTATGGGTTTGGAGAATATAATACTCCATTGTTTTTAACTTTTCCATTTCTCTCCTTTAAACAAATCATATTTAAATCCTAAATCGATATGTTCCTTTATCACTTCGCATATAGCTTTGTGCATATTCAGAAACATTACCATCATTGTCATATCCTATATATTGAAAACTATATACTGGTTGTCCCTGTGATTCTAATAATTTTTCTATCCTTTCACTAGGATTCATTAAAATTAATGACCTTTTAAACCTGATAGGACGATGCCCTCTTGTATCCATAAAATCATATAAAGATACTTTAGAAAAATCATAATCCTCAATACCTTCTACATATTTATAAGGAATATATGCAATTTCTAATGAAAAAGGCTCACCATCAGAATAACGTATACGTTCTAAGCAAAAAACAGTATCACCAACATTAATGTTTAAATGTAAACTTATTGATCTAGTAGATTCAATTTTTTCCGCAATTAAAACTTTACTTCCTATATTAAATCCTTGTGCTTTTAAGAATTCAGTAAATCCTCGTTTTTCATGAATATTTTCAAAAGTCCCCCAACTGGCAGATCTTTGTTTATGTTTTGCAACATATGTCCCTTTTTTAGGAATTTTAACTAATATTCCATCTTCAATTAAAACATTTATAGCAGAACGAATTGTTTGACGATTTACACCATATTTAAATGCGAGTTCTCTTTCCGAATCAATTCTTTCACCTGGCAATAGTTCTCCACTATCTATTCTATCTAATAAAACATTCTTAATTTGTAAATATAAGGGAATACGACGGTCCACAAAATCACCCCTCATCCGCATAAATAAATCTATTCATTTTCATAACTGACTCATGAAAACTTTTATAATTACCATCTTGAGTATATAATAGACCTCTTCTTAAAACTAAAGGACTATATTCGCTTACACCTAAATATATACTTTCATTTTTATTAGCATAAACAATAAGAATTTCTTGTTCACCTTGAGTAAATTTTATACCATAATCTTTTTCAAGTATCGAAAACAATGAATTATTTTCCAAATCTTTTTCTAATAATCCAGGAAATTGTTGAGATTCAAAATATGCTGTTTCTAAAGAAATGGCCTCATTTTCCAAATAACGAATTCTTTCAAATTCATAAAGTTTTGTTCCAATAGGTACATTCATTTTTTTTAACAATTTCTTATTACTCTCAATTTCACGTAAATACAATATTTTTCTATGCATTTCTTTGCCAAGTGTTTCAATTCTACCACTCATTGATGAAACAACATCTAGTGTTTCTATTATACGAGGTTCAGCAACAAAATATCCAGATCTATCTTTACAATATACCCAACCTTCATCTAACAATATTTTAAGGGCCAAACGTATAGTAGTGCGTTGAGCATGAAAGAAGTCACATAATTTTCTTTCACTTGGTATTTTATCATGAGGTTTATATTCACCAGTTTCTATTCCATAACGAATTTCATCAGCAATATATATATCCCTAGTAGCAGCTTTCATAGATCCTCCTTAGTATAAATTTAAGTATACATACCTATTTTAATATTACATATTGTCAATATTTGGTTATTGTTTTCATTATATAACATTAAACTTTATGTCGCAAGTGATTCAAAAACCATCAATCCCTTATATTACTTTAAATTCTATGCTAAAACACCAAAATATGCACCAATAACACAAACTATCATCATAATAAACATTATTGTTAAAGGTTTTACTTTTTTCTTTAATAACCAATAAACTAATCCAGTCAATAATAGTGGTAATAACCCAGGGACTATACCATCAATAATTGATTGAATTGAAGTTGCAGAATCACCAGTTCCAAATGTCAATGGGATAGAAAAGTAAACCATTTCTGCTGTCATAGCACCAGCTACTGATAATCCTAAAATACTAGCTGCTTTATTGATTATATTCATTACTCCAGACTGTTCAGCTTCTATAATAAAGCTTGTTCCAAATTTGTAACCAACAAACACTAAAATATAACGTAATATATATGCTGGAACATTAAATATTAATAAGAATAATATTGGTCCTAAAATATTCCCTTGTAATGCCAATGATGTTCCCACTCCAGTTGCTAAGATTCTTAATGTTCCCCAGAAGAATGAGTCTCCAATACCTGCCAAAGGACCCATAATAGCAGTTTTAACATTAGAAATAGATGTTGTATCGAATGAATCCATATTACTAGCACGTTGTTCTTCCATAGCAACCGAAACACCTAAAGGCAATGTAATGACATGAGGTGTTGTGTTAAAAAATTCTAAATGTCTTTTACATGCTTCAATAAAATCATCTTGATTTGGATATATTTTTTTCAATGCTGGTAACATAGAATATAAATAACCATCATTCATCATACGTTCATAATTCCATGTATGTTCCATTGTAATTGCATTTAAAAATACTTTTTGTAAATCTTTTTTCTTTATAACTCCATTATATTCAACATTAAAACTCATCAAACTCTACTCCTTCCTGTGAAACTATAGTTGCATTTTCATTTTTCTCTTTTTCCTTAAAGAACATTATTACTACATATGCTAAAGCAAAGATAGCTACTGCTGTTGTACTTAATTCTAAATATTTAATTGCAAAGAATCCAATAAAGAAAAATGGTGCTATTTTCTTATCCATAATCATTTGTGCTAACATCGCAAATCCAAGTGCAGGAATAACACCACCAGATATTGTGATTCCTGTTTGTAACCATTCTGGAATTTGACTTAGTAATGAGACTACTGCATTACTACCAAAATAAAATGCACAAGGAATAATAATTAAACGTGGCAAAAATGATGCATATCCGCCAAAAAAGTAATGCCACTTGAATTTTTTTATGTCTCCATTTTCTATATCTTTATCCATCATGTGAGTAAATATTAACATAGTAGGAGAGCTTAAAATAGAGTTTAAAGCAAGCATAACAGTAGAAATAGGTAATCCTAAAGCTAATGCTGTTTCTGGTCCTGTCCCAGCTTGAATGGCAAGCGCCGTTCCTAAAATAGTTCCAGAAATCATATCAGGAGGAATATATGCCCCAACAGATACTGCTCCAATAAAAGCTAATTCTAAAGTAGCTCCCATTATAATTCCTGTTTCTAATTGTCCAAAAATCAAACCGATCAAAGTACCTAAAACAATAGGTCTTTGTATTAAAGATGTTCCTAATAAGAATTCAGAACATGCAATAAATGTTACTAAAAAAATTAATATTGTTTGTAATTCCATTATATTTCCCTTCCTTTATTTTAATAAATCTTTAGTTTCAATTCTTTTATCTGAAGGAACCATTTGAGTAAAGACATTAAATCCATCTTTTATAAGTTCCTTTAAAATTTCTGTTTCCTCTTCATTTACATAAACTGCAGTAGAAAGCCTTTGTTTCCCAGTTTCAGGTTTTGTTCCACCTAAATTAATTTCTTTAATTTCTAAAGCTCTTGCTATTTTGTTCGCATCCTTGATACTTTCAACAACAATAAACAATTTATATTTATCAGTAACTCCTGATTCTATTGCTTTAATAGCATTATCAATCGTCTTGGCTACAACTTTAATACCACTAGGTTTAGCCATTTTGATTGCTGTCATACGTAAATTATCATTAAGTAACGTATCACAGGCTAATAAAATACAATCAGTACCAATTTGCTTACTCCAACTAAATGCAACTTGACCATGCAACAAGCGATGATCAATACGTAGTAATTTAATCATTCTATTTATCCCTGCTTTCTATAATTCATCTAATTCAGTATCTATTTGTATTTCATTACAATACACAATACCTGTTTTGGCATCTTCAATACATTGATGTATTGTTGACACAATATCTTCACAATTAGGTATTGTTAATAAGATTGACATCACTAAAATAAGATTTATTCCAGTAATTAAATGCACGTTACCCCTTGATGTTAATTCAAGAAGATCATTATTAACACTACCACCTAATAAATCTGTCATAATAACAAATTCATCATCTGAATGTTCCTCAATTTCCTTAATAATCAAAGGTTTGAAATATGGTTCATCTTGTGCATAAGCACAATAAACTGAAACATTATCTTGCTTACCTAAAATCAATTCAAGAGATGTTTTCATACCTTTAGACATATAAGCATGAGTTGCTATAATAAACCTTTTCATGTAAAAATTCCTCTTTTCTTTAACACTATCGCAAATTACTCATTACTATATCCAAATTACATTCTTGCCCGTAAATATATTTGGTATGTAATTGCATACCATTTGCTTAAATATAGTATACCAATTGTATTATATAAATACAAGCCTTTTTCTTACTTTTTTATGAATTACTATTATTTAATGTTTCAATGATATTATAAACTTCTAACATATCATCAGCGATTTCATCCGCTAGATATTGTTCAAACCCAAAACGAGTATCTTTTTTTGCTATAACTTTAACATTTGCATTTTTACAAGCTTGTATACCATAAGTTGAATCCTCAATAGCTATCACTTGATTTGCATTTAATTGCAACTTATTCAAAACATTTAAGTAAATAGCTGGATCTGGCTTGCTTTCTTTAAAGTCACAACCACTTACTATATAATCAAAGTATTTATTGATTTGACACTCCTTGATTACTCTTTGAATATTATCTAATGGCGAGCTAGAAGCTATTGCTAATTTATACCCCTTACTTTTTAATTTTGGTAATATATTTAATATATGTGGATTTAGTATTGTATTATAATGAAGCTCATCTTGTTTTTCTTGTAATCCTTTTTGTATTTCAGATGCTGTATATTGATAATCTAAACATTCCGAAATAATTTCATATGCTTTTTTATCAGATAATCCTACAATTTTAAATAGTTTTTTCTTTAATTCATAATAATTCATTTTAATTTTTAAATCATCTCTTATATAATCAATAACTTCTTGTAAATATACAGGTTCAGAATCAATTAATACTCCATCCATATCAAAAATAATTGCTTTATATTTCATAATCTTCTCCTTCAATAAATCAAAACCACCAACTAAAATGGGTGGTCTTTTACAATATTAATATTCAAATTGTCTATAATAACGACGATACTGTAAATTATGTTTTGTATATACTTCATAATGACGAGATAATCTACCAGTTAAACAAGCTGTTGTAATCATTGGTATAACAAATTTTCTAAATTCGTTATCAATACGTACTGCATATTTAGAAGCATCAAATACTGCATACTGACAATTGATTTTCTTACAAAATTCTTCAACTCGATTATCTTGTTTACGGAACTCATCTTCTCCTTTAACAATAAATACAGGTACTTTTGCCTGAATCAATTCTAATGTTCCATGGAAAAATTGTGCTGCATTCACAGGTCTACAACGAATCCATTGCATTTCCTCTAACATACACATTGCAAATAACAATGTTTCACCCCATAATGCTCCTGACCCAGTAAAAATTGTATACTCAGCATCATAAAACTCTGAAGCAATCTTCAATCCATCAGATTCAAACTTTTTCTTAATATCTAATAAATCAGCAAAAATATATTTTTCTAACTGGTCAGCAAACTTATCATAAGAATCAAAATTTCCTCTTAGATTCATTAATTTATAAATAAAGAATGATTGTAATACATAAGAATGCTCACAATAACCTGTTTCTACTGGTGCATCAATAACATATTGAGCAATTTTACCTAATTGTCCTTTTTTATTTGTAAATGCAACGACACGAATACCTTCTTCAATCATCCACTTTGTTGCTTCAACGATTTCAACTGTATCACCAGATGAACTTGCAGTAATAACTAAAGAATCTTTATTTAATTTTTTAGGACGCATAATATTAACATCAGCTGCGTTAATAGAATAAATATCAATATCAGAAATCCTAGAAACCAAATATTCAAAATGAGCAAATTCAAATTCTGTTCCACCAATACCTAACAAAAATATATTTGAATAACCTTGTTCGTGAATACAACTAGCTAACTCTTCAGCTTCCTGACGTTGTTCAACAACTACACGACCATCACTTAAATACTTCTCTTCATCAAATTTAATTAATTCTACTTTTTCACTAACTGTCATTTTTCTTCCTCCTCATATTTTGGTACAACATACCCCGGGCAAATGGTATGTAATTGCGTACCATATCTACGAATTTAGTATACCAATTTATATATGAAAATGCAAGTCAAAAATATAAAAATTTTTATCTATCTCATGTTTAAAAATAAAATATTAATCTATATTCTCTATTCTTATATTTATAAGCACAAAAAAACTAGGCTTATTTTTGGTAATTTAAAATCTGGTATGGTCGGGGTACCCCTTTAAAGTTTATACGTAGTTTTTAAAAATCACTTTTAAATTTTAGTATAGTACCTTTCATTCTATCATGAAATTTCTTTTTTCAAATGCACAAATTATTGCTGATAAGTTTCATTACACAAAACTTGTAAGAGAAAACATGGTACAAGCAAGAATCAACTGCTGTAAGAAAATTAAAGATGATTCCCTATCAAAGTTGATCAAAAGACATCTTCATCTTTTTGATCAATATGAAAAAAGACTTAATAAAAAGAAAGCATGGTATTACCCATACTTCAAGAAGCACATGACAAACAAACAGTTTGTCAAAACTATCCTTGAAATTGAATCATGTGAAAAACTGAAAACAAACATTCTTGCCTTATAATCAATTTCAAGAACGGTTTGGTTATTGATGTTCTTCCTTCTAGAAAAAAAGCAAATCTAAGATTATATTTTAGAGCTATCCCTTTATATGAAAGAGAAAAAGTTAAATATGTCTCAATAGATCTCTATGACAATTACAGAGATATAGCTAAAATACATCTTCCCAATGCACTTATATGTGCTGATAGATTCCATGTCATGAAGATTATCAATAATTCTTTAAACAAAATAAGATGTAATCTCATGAATAAATATAGCGAAAACAAGAAATTAGATGAATATTATCTTTTGAAACATAAAAATGATCTTCTCTTTAAAAATTTACTAAATATCAATGATATCAAAATGAGATATACTGAATGACAATTATTAGATATGATACTAAAAATTGATGATAAATTAAAAAAGCTTATAATCTTAAAGAATTATATTGTATATTCTGTGAAGCAGATGTTGATATAGATTTTAGAAAAGAACTATTAGAAACAGTCATTACTGAATATAAATTAAGTAATATAGAAGTTATGATTAATATAGCCTCAACACTAGGGAACTAGAAAAAAGAGATCATTAATTCATTTCATACATACGATGGAAGAAAAATATCAAATGGAGCAATAGAAAGACGAAACAGGATAATCAAGATCATATTAAGATTAGCAAATGGATATACTAATTTTAAGAGATTCAGAAATAGAGTTTTATATATCTTAAATAAATCTGAAACATATAATGAAATAATATTAGATGTCAACAAAATAAAACAAGCAGGAAAATTAAGAAAAAACAAATAAATGAATAGTAAATCAAACGTCAAAAAAGACCTACATCAAAATAGGTCTTTCATCATATCACGTAATGATTTTAAAGTTTTTTCAAAATCATCACGTGTAAACTTTAAAACTTTTTAGAATCCACCAAGCCAGATTTTAAATTACCTAATAAATATTACATTTTAGTTTCACTTTTGAGGTTAAACACAATCTAAATCTCTTTTATATACTATAAATTTTTAATCAATTGTTTTTTGTATACAAATAGTAAAACCATCATAGATAATGAACTCAATGCCATTAAAGTTAAAATCATTGTTGGTGCATCATCACCTGTTTTTACCTTTTCAGGTGTTTCAACATCTTCAGCATCTATTTTTCCATCTCCATTTGCATCAATATTAATGTCTGGTTTTCCGTCTCCATTTGTATCAATGTTGATATCTGCCTTTCCATCTCCATCTGTATCAATATTAATATCTGGTTTTCCATCTCCATCTGTATCAATATTAAT
>CAJUJC010000006.1 GCA_910586805.1 uncultured Erysipelotrichales bacterium
ACGTATATAAAAAATATTTTTAAAAAGTACTTGATTTACAATAGTTAATCACCTCACTTTAATCTAGGAATATTATCAAAACTTGGCAACCCATATTTTACTGCAAATCTAGACCAATCACTTTCAGGAATAAATACTCTATGTATAATTAAATCTCCTTTAGTAGTAATATGATACACGCCTTGTTCCTTATTTATATTTCCTAGAGCCAAATATTCACATCTTCCATCTGCTCTCTTTAAAACTTGATTGCTTAAAATATCTTTATCTAATTGTTTTGGAAAATTATGATAATGTGGATCATTTTCCATTTTTTCTAATACACTATTACTATATTTATACTGCTTCCCTTTAAAAGTTACAATTACAAGATTTTTATTATATTTATTAGGTGTTGTTGTTATAAATCTTTTATAAACAACATACCCAGTCATCACATTACTTACAAGAGGCATTACAACATTTGTAACTTTTCCAAACGCTATAGAATCTTTGTATACTTTTGATGAAAAGAATTTATATGCTTCTGAATCCTTATGCAAATGACACTTTACATCTCCATAATCACTTGTCCAATAGCTTGTTTCTCTATATGGTCCTGTATTAGAAATAATATTCTTATACATTATATTTGATAGATTTGTAACTTCTTTTTTGAATTCCTTACCTAAATAGTATGATGCTTTTGCATAATTTCCTATTTGTGCAACAACAACATTAAGTTTAGACTTACTTTCACTTATTCCTGCTCCTCTTGCATCATATAATGATGTTATTGCAAAATTTAACATTGTTTTTGCTTCGCCATAAAAATATTTGATTTTTATTGCATTTTGAGCAAGGCTTTTTGGATTTTCTTTTGCACTGTTGAATACTTTATCATAAATTATACGATATTGAGATACAAGTGTCATATCTTTATATGGACATGGTTCTATTTCTATTCCTTTGATTTTGACATTACCACTTTTTGATATGCTTTTTGTAATTTCATATTGTGTCTTTAGATCAATTCTATTCTCTGGCAAAGGTAAAGTCTTTTTAAATTTATTATAAGCTATTTGAACAGGTATAATATTATCAAGATCATGATTCTTTACTCCATTTTCTATCTTCTTTAAAATATCTTTACCAAATGTGTTTTTTAATCTTTCTTCTCTGATCTTATCAAATTTTTTAGCTGTTGAATATATTGTTCCTATTGTACCAACAGTACCAAGGAAGCCAAATATTCCACCCAATATTAATCCACCAGTAATTGCAAAATGCCCACTTGGATCAACATACTTATACTGATTGTTTGCACAGTATGTATATCTCTGTTGTGTTGCAGAGTTTCCTTGTTCTCCTCTGTATGAGTCGATTTGTACAAACTGATTGATTCGTGGATTGTAGTATCTTGCTCTTAGATAGATGTTTCCACTTTCATCCAGCTTTTCTCCATTATATCCAAATCCTCTTGTTATATCAACTGTGTTTCCTGCATCATCATAAGAAACTGTCGACATTATATCCTTGATTTCTTCTTTTGTTGTATCTTGACTTACTGTCGCAAATACACTTTCATTCAATCCTGATATATATATTAATCTTTCTTCTTCACTTTCAGTGGCTATTCTTTCTTCTCCATAGATGTTGAGGTTTTTTCCATCTGACAAGATAACTGGGTTTTCTACAGTTTTATCTAGTGTATATGTGATTTTTTCACATTCTTCTTTTTTATTTGGATACTTTGTAAGATTACTTACACATAAACCTGTTTGTTGTCTATGTTTTAACTGATATCTCATTGAATCAAATGATTCACTTGAATCTTTTTCTTCTAGTAATCCTTTAACTTCCTCAAATGGTAATGTTTCTATGTAATCAAACCATTTAGAACTTTCAAATTCATAGTCTAATGCAAATCTATTTTCTATGATTTTTTCTTCATAGATACGATCACCTTCAGCATCATATTCATAGTTCCAGAATCTGTCTCTGTTTGTCTTTAATCTTGTGATCTGATCAAATTCATCATAATCATAACTTTCCTTATAACCACCTGCATACATGATTTGTGAAATGTTTCCATTCCTATTGTAGTAGATATCTGTTAGACCATCTTGTGATTTGATTGATGTTAACTGATTCTTGTCATTATAACGATAGACTTTTGATGTTCCATCACTTGATGCTTCTACCTTATTAGCAAACAGATCATATTTATATTCTGTATTGATAACTTTATCATTAACTGTCTTTGAAGATGTTTTTAATTCATCTGATTCATTATAAGTATAGGTATTCTTAACACCATTGATTGTTTCACTTAAGATATTGTTTTCTCCATCATATTCATATGTATATGTTGAGATAACCTTATCATCTTTACTGTTTGTATAACCAGTTCTTCTATTCAATTCATCATATGTATATTGAGTAGTAATATCATTACGTACAACAGATGTTGTATTTCCTCTTATATCATATGAATACTTAGCATAATCAACACCATTCTTTTGAACTGTATCAATCTTACCAAACGCATTATATGTATATGTGACTGTATTGTTCTTATACTTGAGCTGCGTTCTGTTTCCATAGATATCCCATTGATATTCTACAAGATTATTGTTGGTATCATTAACACTTGTAATGTTATCAAAATCATTATAAGTGTATTCCGTAACTTTTCCTTTGTATGTTGCTTTTGTAAGGTTATCATATGAGTCATATTCAAATTCTCTTGTACCTTCTGATAGTTTTCTTCCTAAGGCATCATAAGTATACTTGATAGTATTTCCATCATTTTTTGTGAGTGATGTCATATTTCCTTCATTGTCATATGAATATGTTTCTTTTAATCCATATTCACTAACTTCTTTGATAAGGTTATTTGCTTCATCATATTCATATGTTGCTTCCTTATCATTGAAGATACGTTTGGTCATGTTGTTGTTTCCATCATATTCGTATTTTACAACACATTCCATTGGATTCTGAACTTTTATCATATTGTTCAGACTGTCATATTCATATCTTGTTGTATGATTGTTTGTATTTGTTTCTGATATAACATTATTGTTGGCATCATAACTTCTCTTTAATACATTATCATAAACATCTTTGTATTCCACAGGATTCCCTGCTTCATCATATTTAATGGAAATAATTGTTTTATATCCATCTCCATCTGCATTTGGATAGATATGTTCAATAACTCTGTTCAATGCATCAAATTTATATCTAACTGTTATACCTTTTTCAGTCTTTTCAGTTACATTTGAAACTGCATCATATTTTTGAACAAGTCTATCTTTTCCATTTTGTGTTTGTTTTAATTCACGACCTAATTCATCATATGTATAATCAGTAACTTTTTCTTTGTTTTCAGTTACTTTGATTAACTGATTGTTTAAGTTATAGACATTTTCAGTTG
Source organism: uncultured Erysipelotrichales bacterium (assembly GCA_910586805.1). GTDB lineage: Bacteria > Bacillota_I > Bacilli_A > Erysipelotrichales > Coprobacillaceae > MGBC140090. Next base: position 3,422 of record CAJUJC010000006.1, read on the forward strand.
TTCTACCTTCAAATGTTTCTTTTGTGATATTTCCATAAATATCATATTCATATGATGTTTCATATCCTAATGCATTTTCTTTCTTAACAAGTTGGTTAAGATTGTTATATTCATTAGAAACTTTTATCTTATCATCTACCTTTGTAGTTGTTAATCTTCCAAGGTTATCATATGTATTGATTGTTGTTTTCTTTGGTTCAACTGTCTTGATGATATTTCCTAAAATATCATATTCTGTTGTTGTGACATTTCCATTAGGATCTGTTTCTTTAACAGTTTGACCATATAAGTCATATTCATAAGTTGTTGTATAACCATTTTGGTTAGTAGCTTTTTCAACATATCCTTCTTTATTGTAAATAAATTTTGCTGATTTACCTAACTTATCAATAACTTCTATATTTTGGAACTTATCATTATATTTATAAGTTGTTGCAAATCCTCTTTCATCAACTTCTTTGATAAGTTGCCCTAATGCATTGTACTTCGATTGTTTTGTATTTCCTAAAGCATCTGTTGTCTTGATAACATTTCCATAGATATCATATTCAGTTTCTGTTGAATGACCTAAAGCATCTGTTGTTTTGACAACTTGTCCTAAGGCATCATATTTTGTTTGAGTGACATTTCCTAGCTTATCAGTTGTTTCAATAACTTGGCCTAAAGCATCATATTTATTTTTATCTACTTTATCTGTTACTGAATCATGTGTAGAAAGCATTTGACCTTTTGCATCATATGTATAAGTCAATGTTTTCTTTCCATCTGTTGAATCAGTCAATTTACGATTCAATAAATCATATGTTGAAGTAACAACTGAACCAAGATGATTAGTAACCTTGATAACATTTCCATACTTATCATATTCATTAACAGTGACTTCATTTGTTGCACTGATTTCTTTGACAACACGACCATATTGGTCATATTCACTTGTTGATGTACGACCGTATTCATCTGTTGTTTTGATAAGTTGTCCAAAATCATCATATTCATTAACAATTGTCTTATCTCCATTATCATATGTTTTTGTTACTTTTCCATAGTTGTCATATTCATTTGTAGTGATAAATCCTGTTGTTTCATTTGTTGTTTTGATAACTTGGTCAAATGAATCATATTCAGTAGAAACAACTTCTTTGATTGTATCTTTTTCAATAACTCTTCCAAATTTGTCATATATATTTGACTCTACCAATGTATCGTTGATATATGTCTTTAACACATTACCATACTTGTCATATTCAAATTTAGTCACATTATCATAAGCATCAGTTGCTGTTGTTTGTAATCCTAAATCATTATATGCATATGTTGTAATATTTCCATTCTTATCAATGTCTTGTACAAGGATACTATTGACATTATAGACTTTCTTTTCTGAATGTCCTAATACATCAATTGTTTCAATTTCATGATCACAACCATCATATTTATGTTTAGTTACATTTCCAAGTTCATCTGTTTCTTTAATTAATCTATCAAGCTTATCAAATTCACTTTTCTTAACATTTCCATAAGTATCAGTTTCTTTGATCTGATTTCCATAAGCATCAAAATCATATTCTGTAACTTTCTTATCTTCAGTCTTTTTGACAAGGTTTCCATAAACATCATATTCATTGATGATAACAACACCATTTTCATTAACTTCCTTAGTTACACGATCAAACTTATCATATTCTTTGGTATTGATTAAGCCTCTTTCATTGACTGTTTTAATAACATTTCCGTTATTATCATATTCAGTTGTTTCAGTTTTACCATTAGGAAGTGTTAATTGAATAACTCTGTTATGTTTATCATATTCATAACGAGTAACATTACCATAAGCATCAGTAGACTTAACAAGATTGTCACCATCATATTCATTCATTGTGACATTACCCTTGCCATCTGTTGTTTTGATGTTATGTCCTACTTCATCATATTCATAAACTGTTGTATTTCCATAAGCATCAGTTTCTTTGGTTTTATTACCTTTTACATCATAAGCATACTTAACAGTTAATTCTTGTTCATCCGTTTCACTTAACACACGATTATGATTATCATATGTTTTTGATGTATGAAGTTTACCTTTTGATGTACCAATAAGATTGTTATTATTGTCATATGTGCTAACTGTCTTTCCACCTAATTTATCAATATATTCAATAATGTTACCATTTCCATCATATTTGAATGATTCACTTTTTCCATAACTGTCTGTTTTCTTAATGATCCTGTTAAGGTTATCATAAACATATGTTGTCTTACGACCATTAGAGTCTGATTCCGTTAAAACATTTCCCATTGAATCATATGTAAAGTTTTCTACAAGACCATTACTGTGTGTAATTTTTTTAATCAGATGACCTTCATATTCATATTTCTTCCATACACCTAAAGCATTTGTTTCCTTTGTAACAAGGTTTTTACTGTTATATTCATAAGTTGTTCCAAGAACATCATCTGTATCTTTATAGATAAGATTATTATTGGAATCAAATTTATATGTTTCCTTTTTACCATCAGGTGTTGTTTTAGATGTAATATTATCATTAGCATCATATGTATATGTCAATGTTGTGCCATCAGGATTTGTCTGTTTTAATAGATTACCATTTCCATCATAGCCATATTTTGTCTGACGACCTTTTTCATCAGTTTCACTGACCATTCTTCCAGCATCATTATATACATAAGATTTTGAACTTCCATCTGCTCTTCTTATTTTTGTAACTTTATAATCGTTATCAAGAGTATAGGTTTCAGTTTCTTTTCCTGCATATGTCACACTTGTTATATTGCCTTCATAACTGAATTCAACTTTGTTTCCATTGGCATCAATTTGTGAAAGCACAGTTCCGTTTTCATCATAAGTATTGTTTGCAAGAACATGACCATTTTTATCAGTTATGTTCTTGATTTTTCCATGATCATCATAAGTATATTTTTCAACTTTTCCAGCAGCATCTGTAAATTTAACTAATTGTCTGTCATCATTGTATTCATAAGATACTGATGTGTTATTAGGAAGATTGATTTTATTTACAAGATGATAATCATTATATTCAAAAGTAGCAGTCTTATTTCCTAAAGTAACACTTTCAATCCATCCAAACTTGTCATAGTTAATTTTTGATTCAAAACCTGTTTTTGTGACAATGGAAGTTAATGTTCCATATTCGTCAAACTTATATGTCAACTCAGTTCTACGATCATAAATTGAAACTTTATCTCCATCCATTGTTAATTTGATCTTATCAACAAGTCTAGGTGAATATTTTCCATCTTTCTTTTCAATTTTTAGAATCTTTCCATCTCCTCTAAAGAATAATATATTGTCATTTTTATCATATGCAATATATTGTTCAAAGTTGGATGAGAAATTTGTACCAAAAATTGAAGCATTATCATCTCCATAAGAGTTATAAACTCTTTTTAGACTTAATTCATCAAAATCAGTTAACGTAAAGTCATCTGACTCGTGATAGAAGTTCCCAATACTTGTATTAATAGGACCAGCTACTGAACAGCTTCCAAAACAAGCTGGGCCTCTATACACATATTTAGCTTCAAAAGATGACAGCTTCACTGGTGGTCTATAAACATCTTTAGGTACTTTTAGATTATCTTTTGCAAATCTTAAGAACAGTACATCTCCTTCTTTAATTTTGTTTGTTGAAGTATTGTTATCTTTTTTGATATCTTCAATCTTTAATCCATAGTGACTAGCAATTGATTTTAGACTATCTCCTAATTTAACCTTATAGATAATAAATCCATCAGTAATCAATTCTTTCTTTGATGTTATTCCATTATTGACAACTTTCATTCTATATTCATAGAATGTATCATATTTAGGAATTTCTCCAATTCTTAAATAGTTTGTTGTATAGTTCACTTCACCTTTTTTATATTTTTGAGTTCCATCAAGAGGAGTAGTAACATAAATAGGATCTATAAAATATGGAGAAGATTTTTCTTTTGCTTTTTGAGTTTTCACTTTTTCAAAATCAGTATTACTAACTTTTGCATATAAATTAAAGTTAATATCACTGTTTGGTTTTGAAATACCATCCATACTGATAGCTTCAAAATATTGTCCATCTTTTGCATAAACTCTTAACTCATTATCAAACTGGTTGATATCCAAATTTGGATCAATATCAAAATCATCACAGTGATAAATTTCAACTTTTGGTAAGTTTCCAGTAGATTCTGAATTGAAGACGTTACATCTCCATTTATCTGATTCGTCTGTAACCTGTAAAATTAAAGTTTTCTTTTTACCAACATTTAATTCTTGAACGTGTTTTGTAATATCAAAACTTTTAAATCCTTTTGGTTTAGAAAATTTTGTATTAGATATAAACTGTTTAGCGCTTGATGATGGTTGATTGTTCCAAGTCACATTTTCTGGATTCACATAATTAGAGTTATAGATATTAATATCATTTAATTCTTCAGCACGATCCAAATCCTGTTCCTTATACAATTTCAAAACAGCATTTTCAATTCTTTGATTCTTTCCAATATTAGGCATTGCAAAGTAAATAAATGTTCTTGCGATTTTAATGTTACTTCCTTGCCCACCATAGTAATTATCATCATATCCAACAAATAAATCTGAATATGTACTTGTAACATCAGGTCTACCTGAACGAATGTAAGATGAACTTAAATCAACAACATCTACATTTTCAACCTCAACATTCGCTTTTGCCATAACTGGATAAGCTCTTGCACTATCATTAAGCCATGTATTGTTGAATGATAATGTTACTTTTAACATTCCATCTTCAGTTTCTTCATAATCATAAGAAACTTCTTGATTTCTACTTCCATCTTTATCAGTTAGATAAGGTACTGTTAAAGTGAAAATATCTTTATTATCTTTTGTGAAGACGATTGAACCAGCACTGTCTTTTTTCACTATATAATCTTTTTTATCAATATCAAAAACATAACTGTTGTTTTCAAGTTCTCCATTGATATAAAGGTATTGGGAAATTGTATTAGCGTTCACTCTATATTCTAAATCTAGATTTTTAGAAACTTCAGAATAAAGAATAACATTTTCTTTAATAGCGAAATTTTCAAGTTGACCTGTTGGAATAATATTTAATTTATTTCCATCAGGATCTGTAATTTCAACAATACCATCTTTAACAGAAAAGTCATATAAACCATCTCTGTTTTCATATGATGGATTACTTCTAAACAATGAAGTTTCTTTTTCAATTGTATTATCAATTTCTACAAATTGACCATTTTCTTTTTTATGAATCTGGTCAAAATAAAACTCTGTCACATACTCACCATTAGACAATTCATAAGTCTTTGTATTTTCAGTTCTTAGTTTTTCTATTTCTTTATCATCTTTTCTACTTGTATCTTTTGTAGCTACAACTGGTTCTTTTGTAATGACTTCAGGATCACCACTTTCCATAATTACTGCATTTTTATTTAAAGTATTATTGATATCCTCTTTGTATAAAGAACCATATGAATTTGAAGCGGAAATCTTTTCAAGTTCTTTAGCATAAACTTGTGCAAATCCATCAAATGTACCAACAATCATAGATACAGCTAACATTGATACAACTGTTTTCTTTACTCTTTTAAAAGTGACCATTGTACTCATTTGTTTAAGTATTCTGTTCATCTATATTTCCTCTCCCTTCCCATAATTTTCATAATAATAATCGTGATAAGCATCATATGCTTTTTGAAGAGCATTGACATCATTTTCACTTAACATAGATACCCATGTCTTTGTAGAAAATGAACGCAATTGCTTTTCAATATTCTGTTGAAGTTCCATCATTTTTCTTATATATGAATCCTGACTATAACGGTTCTTTTCTATCTGTTTATTAAGTAATGACTGGCACTCCTGAACTTCCTTAAACCAGTCATCATCACAGAAATTTGATCCATTAATGATTTTCAATAGAATAAGCATATTTGTTACTGGTGTCTTTTCCTTATCAAAATTACCAGTCCTTTCATAATAACCATTATCTTCAATAATATGATCAGGTGTTGAAATAGTGCTATAAACAAAAGCACTAACCATCATAACTGAACAACATATCATAACAACAAAAATAATAGTCTTTGTTTTCCATTTTTTCATGTTTTACTCCTTTCTCATTAATTTATAGTTTTTTAGAACTATAATTCTTTAAACTACAAATTAATTATAGTACTCCATTACATAAATGTATCTTTTTTGACATTGAACGCTATGAAAAAAGTCATCAAATGAAAAAATATCAAAAATCTATCACAAACTCCTATTAACTATAAAAAAAAGAATATCTATATTTTGATATCCTTCCAAAACGTTTAAAATAATTAAACACTAAACATATTATTTTTGAGGTTTGTAGAAACCTGCTGGTGAACAATTATAATCTGATTTCTTTACATTCACAATCATCTTATTTACAATAGTTTTTAATAATTTCATATTCTCACCCCATTTCTATAATCTTGTATAGATTATAAAATCATTTTTTATATAATTCTACTTTTTGTCACTAAATGTATGTATTTTTATCATTGAACGTTTATTTATATTCAAAAATGCTATTATTAAGTATAATTTGAATAACGACAATATTATTCATAATATTTACGCTCTTCTCACCATGATACTTTTGAACTATTCCATCAACTATTTTTAATCCATATCCATGTCCCATTCCTTTTCTTGATTTAAAAGTTGGTTTTTTATCTACATGATTAGATACAATAATAACTAAGTCATCATTTTGTTGTACAATATCAATATGAATAGTCCTATCATGAGAAGAAATATTCTCAATAGCATTGTCAATAAGATTAAACAATAATGAAGCAATATCTTTTGGACTCATTTTTATTTCATTCAAATCTGTTTTAACAATAAAATCAATATTATGATACTTCATAACTTTCATTGACAAGATTGTATCAACTGTTGCATTTCCTGTATTGAATATATTTTTATTAATATTTAATAAATCACTTGTAATTTCACTAATATATTCTCGTACTTCTCCAATAGTTTCATAATTTTTTATAACATTTAAATGATTGCCAATATCATGTTGAACCTTTTCTATTTCTTCACTATCCTTCTTAAAACTTTCTAAAAGAAGTTCAGAATTTTTATTAGCCATATTTATTAAAAGTAATTCATTATTTCTTTCATTTAATAAAATTGTTCTATTAATTAATCTTAATAAACATAACCATAAAACAATAAAAATAATAAATATATAAATAATAAAAACTGTATCAATTTCTATTAAACTAAAACCAAAAAATATTATATATGCTGATAAAATAACAATATTAACTATATCAAATAATAGCCAGTTTTGACTAACTATTTGTTTATTGGGAGTTATTTCAATTCTATTTAGCAATTTGAATATTAATATTGTACCACCATTATAAACAACTACTAATAGTGTTCTTATAATAGATGGGGTATAAAACTCTGTAATATTAATACCAAATTGGAAACTCAAATATGCGATACAATTAACTAAAACCATATAAATACAAAAATATAATGTAGTATAGAATAATAAATATGGAGAAATTTTTTTCTCATAGAAGCAAATTAAAATGAAATCACTTAATATCACAAGTAAATTAGATATAATATATTGTTGAAGATGTAAAATATAATCTCCTGTAACAATGAAATCTATTAAACCATAAAACAATAGAAAAATCACAATTGAAAATAAAGATTTTCTTTTCTCTAGATAAGGATAAACACAAAAAATATTCCTACAACATACAATAAACAAAATAAATATTCAGAAAATATAATCATCATTTATATCTCCCATAAAACTTATTCTTTATTTCTGTAATTCTTCTTGTGCTTACATGGAATTTATTTGCTACATTTTTTAATATTATCTCATTATTGTTTGTTATACCTATAACATAGTCAATATTGATTATCAAATCCCTATCACTGTTTATAAAATTTATATCCAACTTACTTTGTAAATCCTTTAACCCCATTCCTTTAATAACATATTCTCCATTAGTAACTTTTATCAGCATTGTTTTTCTAGAAATATATTGAATATATATAATATCCTTTTCAAATAATTTCCTTTCTCCCAAGTCAGTTTTTACCTCTATAAATTTTTGTTTCAAAATATTCTCTAATATCCTATCTATTGTTTGCAAAAAATAATTAGTAGAATCGCTTTTTTCAATAAATCCATATATATTTGGACCAAATGCACTTTTCATATATGAACCATGATTAGACACAAATACAATATTTTGTTCTAAATGTTTTTGAGCATACTGTACCCCATTAATATCAGGCATATCTATATCTAACAATAAAAGATTATAAACATCCTTTGATTTTTCAAATTCAGTAACACTTATAAAACTATGGATGTTAATTTTATAGTTCTGTAACATACTTAATCTTTGTTTTACAACTTGATGAAATTCTCTTTGATCATCTATTATAGCTATCTTCATTTATCTTCCTCCAATCAGATAAAACTAAAACACCAAATATTATTAAAGAACACATTCTTACAAAAAATATTTTATCATAATAGTTGAATAAACATAAACTAAAAAAATACAATACTGTATATATTAATACTCTTGATACATCATTTTTATGATATAGCAAATATAAACCCAATAAAATAATGTTAACTGCATTTAAATACTCATAACAAATATTTAAACACAAAAGCAATTGAATAAATACATAGAATAAAACAGTCAAAAAATAACAAGTTCTAAAGGTTTTAGCATGATATCCTTGAAGCACTCTTCTTACAGACACAAAATATATGCAGTAGATAAAAGTAGAAAGAAGATCATTAAATATTAACCCCAAAAGAATAATCGTACCAAAAGTCAAGAATTGAGTTATTATTAATTCAATAGCAAATCTTAATGGATTTATATCATAGATTTGTATAATATTACATTTATAAAAATACTCTGCTATTTTTTCACACCAGTTTCTCATAATTTTCCACCACCAACAATATTATTATATAAGATTATAAAATTCTAATAAAGCGTTTTGCCATTACTCTTATAACTTTTAAATTCAAGTATATAATACATTATAACTATTTTCATAATGAGTTAACTTATAACATCATCTCATCATGTTAAAAAGACAGTATATATCAGTAAATACTGACAACACTGTCTTTTCTTTGAAGTATGTGCTTATTTATTACATCACTAACAAATACTAATTTAAGTCCCCACCATTAGATTGGCATACTTTTTGATAATAAGCAAATGAATCTTTTTTATATCTCTTATACGTTCCGTTTCCATAATCATCTACATCTACATAGATAAAACCATAACGTTTACGGATTTCACCTGTACCTGCACTCACTAAGTCAATACATCCCCAAGTTGTATATCCCATTAAATCAACACCTTCATCAATAGCATCACTCATTGCTTTGATATGACTTCTATGATAATCAATACGATATGGATCATGAATTGTTCCATCTTCTTCTAAAACATCTATAGCCCCTAAACCATTTTCACAATTCATTAATGGAATTTGATATCTATCATACATTTCATGTAAGAAGAATTTTAAACCATCTGGATCTTTTGCCCATCCCCAATCACTAACTTCAAGATATGGGTTTTTCACTCCACCAATTAAATTACCACCAATCATTTCAGCATCTTCATTATGAATAGTTACTAAATTTGTAAAATAATATGAGAACTCTAAAAAGTCTACTTTACCCTCTTTTAATATCTTTACATCCTCTTCACTTATATTCATTTCAATTCCTAACTCTTTCCATAAACGTTTTGCATATGATGGATAATGTCCACGTACAAAAGTATCAGCACAATAGTAGAACTTATCTTGCATACTCTTTTGATTTAAAGCTTGATCTTTTGGATCACATGTGTATGGATGAGTAAAAATACCAGCAACCATACATCCAATTTTCTTTTCAGAATAATGGTCATGTAAATACTTCACAACCTTACCACTTGCAATCAACTGATTATGTAAACGTACATAAGCATCTTGAACTTGCTTTGGATCACTTTCATCAATAATTGTAAATTGAGCAACATTAATTTCATTAAATGTACTCCAATAAATAACTTCACTAAATTCATCAATTGCAAATTGACCAAATTGATAAAATTCATCAATCAATTCTCTATTTAACCAACCATTCATTTCAGTAATATAGAAAGCTGGCATATCATACTTATACAAATGTACTAATGGTTCAATTCCATATTTTTTACATTCTTGAAAAACAAGATGATAAAAATCAACACCTTCTTGATTAACTCCACCCTTTATTCCTTGTGGATAAATTCTTGCCCATGATAAAGTTAAATTCAATGCTTTAAATCCCATTTCAGCAAATAATGCAATATCTTCCTTATAATGATGATAAAAATCAGTTGCTTTATGATTTGGATAAAATTCTCCAGGTATACATGCTAATTTAGCACCTTCAGGTAAATTGACATTTTCAATAGAAGCCTCTGTTTTTCCATAACTTCCATCTTCCATCTGATAAGTTGCCATACGTGGAGTATCTTTTGTTCCACCTAATTGATAGTCTGTCATATTGGGTGATTTTCCACCTTCGTTCCAGCCACCTTCAGCTTGGTTAGCACTAATATCTCCACCCCATAAAAAATTCTTTGGAAAGCTCATCTTATTATTCCTCCTTTAATATATCAATAGCTTCTTTAATACTTGATACAACATAATTTGCTTTTTCCTTAATCACATCTGGTGATGTATAAAAAGTAAATGAAGTATCAACAACATCTAACATCGGTAAATCATTATATGAATCGCCAATACCAGCAATATTTTCAATATGCAATAACTCCTTTAATTTTAAAATCCCTACTCCTTTTGAACATCCCTTATAAACAATATCAATAGAATCTACATTTTGATATGCATCAACTATTTCATATTTTTCATTGATTTCTTTTGTTATTTGCTCAGCTCTTTCCACTGTGCTTTGAATCAAAGAAAAACTATAAATATCTATCCCTTCCATATCTTTCATTGAAGAAATTTCTATGGCATGACGTTCATCTGAAGTTGGATGTGTTATATACACATGGTCCAAAGATAAGGTTTGTGGTAATAATTCTATTTCATCTTTATAAGTTTCATAAATTTCATTAGCGATTTCAAAAGGAACTTTTTTTCCATAAAGTATTTGATAATCTTTATCAATAATTAACCCACCTGTACTAACAATAAAGAAATCTGGTTTGATTCTTCCATCTAATGGTTGAAGCAATCCCGCAAAAGGTCTTCCCGAACACATTCCAAAAAGATTCCCTTCGCGTTGAAACTGTAAAATAGATTGAATATCCTCTTCTTTAAAACCACCTTCTACATTTCTAAAGAATAAAGTATTATCAAAGTCACTTGCTAAAACTTTCATACTTCATCCCATTTTTCATCAGCAGTAAACTTCACTCCTGCTGATTGTCTAGCTTTCGTTGCAATATCCATCGCAATCAAACTTTTTTCCATCATTTCATATGCTCTTGTATAATCTTTTTCTTTTATCATTTTCTCAAATTCTACAAATTCATAATACATACGATGAGTATCACCTTGCAAATCATATTCTTCTTCAGTTCCATCATTTCTCAACAACTTGAATCCTTTTAATCCATTGGCAGGTGTTGTTATATTGATACATCCTTTATCACCTTGAATATTTGTAGATATTGGTGCTTTACAATCCTTTGCTCCAATTAAAACAGCTTTAAAGTTTCCATAATCTAAAGTCATTATACCAGAAGTATCAATACCTTTTTCAATATTTGCTTGATATTTAACTTCTTTTGGTGCTCCAAACAATGCCACCATTAAATGAATATTATAAATGTTTAAATCCATCAATGCTCCTCCAGATTTTGTATAATCAAATGCTGGTAAAATATTTCCCTCTTTAAAAGCATTATATCTTGATGAATATTGTGAATAATTCGCAGTTATAATTTTAACATTTCCTACTTCATCTAACATATCTTTTATTTTTAATGTATTTGGTAAATATTGTGTTGAAATTGCCTCTAATAGCATAAGCTCTTTTTCTTTAGCTAATTGATTTAATTCTTCTAATTCTTTGATATGTGATGTAAAAGGCTTTTCACAAATAACATGTTTACCATTTTCTAATGCTTGCTTTGCCATTGAATAATGTAAATGATTAGGTACACCTAAGTAGATAACTTCTACTTCTTCATCTTTTAACATATCTTCATAACATTCATATGCTTTTTTGACATCATTTTTCTGTGCTAATTCTTGTACTTTTTCATATTCAGCAGGAATTGAAGCTATTGCTTCTAATTCTATTCCCACTACATCATGAATAAACCTAAACAAATCATTAACAATCATTCCACATCCAGTAATACCTAATTTCATATTATTTCGCCTCCTTAGCAACCTTTGTTGCCTCTTCAATGATTCTCAAGACTTCAATAACTTCTTCATCTTTCACAACTTTTTCCCCATTATTGAAAATGACATCATATAAATTATCATAGATAATTCCATAATCTTGAATTTCAGTAGGTACTTTCTTTGTTATATCTTGACCATCCTCATCTATATAAGATAATGTTCCCCATTTATCCTCAGGCAAAGGATCAAAACTAATTTCAACAGGTCCTGGTTTATTCGCTTGTGCACTCTGATGTCCTAAAGAAGGCATTAAGAAACTTCCCTTTCTACCATGTACAATAAATCTAGGATAATCTAATTTAACATAATAACTTGTTTTAACAATAGCTTTCATAGTGTCATAGAAAAAATCAATATCATAATAATCATCAGCTTCACCTGGATTATCAATACTTCTACAATCATAAACAACTTTTTTAGGATTTCCAAATTGTCCAATAATTTGATCAATAGGATGAACTGCTAATCCATATAAAATACCAAATCCTTTTCTATCAGCAATAGAAGGTCTATAATAATCATAATGTGATTCAACTTCTAAAATCTCACCTAAAACTCCTGACTCAATCACTTTACGAACAGTTCTCATATCAGCATCAAAACGTCTATTTTGATTAGACATAGCAACCAAGCCTTTTTCTTTTGCAAAATCAAACACTCTCTTTGCTTCTTTTGCTGTCATAGCAAATGGTTTTTCACACAATACATTTTTACCATTTTCCAACGCTTGCATAGTATAATCAACATGGAAAGCATCAGGAGTATTAACAACGACTAAATTCACTTCATTATCTTTCATAATTTGTTCAATATCACTTGTAAAAGTAATATCAGGATACCAAGTTTCTCTTTCTTCATCACCAATCCTATCTTCTTGACGACGATAAATATATTTCACCTTTATAATATCTTTTCTTCTTTCCACATAAGGCAAATGATAACGACAAACACTATTTCCAAACCCAATATAAGCGACTACTAACATTTTTTTAATCCTCCAATATTTCTTTTAATTTTTGTAAAACACCTTGTTCTTCATTTGACAAAACAACTTCATAAGCAATATTTTTAATCTCTTGAACTGCATTTTTCATGGCATAAGCATAACGAACATTTTGTAATAATTCAAAATCATTCATCTGATCTCCAAAAGCAGCACATTCATCCTTTTTTAAATGAAGTAAATCTTGTAAAAACTGTATACCTATTCCTTTGTGAATATCTTTTCTTTGAATATCCATCCATTCATTACCTGATGTCATAATCTTTAATTCTTTAGGTAATTGTTTTCTAATATCCTCTATATAATCATCAACATGATGCTCAGGGTCATGAATAGAGAATTTTAAAATTTCATCATTAATCAAAGATAAATCTTCTATAAACTCATATTCATCATAATGTTCTTGTATTGTTGAGGTATATTGAAGATAGTTCTTAAGAATATAAGATTTCTTCTTTCCACAAATGACAGGCATCAAACAAGGAAACTGATTTAAAACTTTGAAAACAATATCAACTAAATCATTTTCTAAACGAAAACAATACAATTCTTTTTTTCCTTTTGTGATATAGCTTCCATTTTCAGCTATAAAATACAAATCATCACTAATAGGCAAGAATTGATTATACAAGTGATAAAATTGATTTCCACTTGCAATAACAAATAAAATATCTTTTTGTTTTAATTTTTCAAACAACAAAAAGAACTCTTTATTCACTTGTTTAGATGAATCAAGAAATGTTCCATCCATATCTGTTGCAATTAATCTAATCATATTTTTCTTTCATCAGCCCCTTTTCATGATTTCATTTTATATAAGAAAAGACTTTAAAAATAGGTGTTATAAATAAAAAGAAATCCAATTTCAGCACATTTTTTCAAACATGAAATTGAATTTCATTTATTATTATATTAACGATTTGATGTAGCCATTTGTTGCCAAGTATAAGCTTTTCCTTTTAATGTAATCGCCATTTGATAAATGTTTTCAGGCCAAGTGCCTCCCCCAAAACCACCATCTCCAATAGCATGAACATCACAACCAGTTTGTTTCATCCACAAAGTTATTTGTCTAATTGTATCAATGTCTGCTGCTTCTACATTACTATTAAGGAATGACATTGCTAATGCACCTTTACGATGAGTATACTCAATTAATTCTCTAATCCTTTCAACCGTAATACCATGTCTTGAACCAGGAGCAGGAAAATCAATAATATCAGCACCTGCTTCAATTAACTGATCTATTACTTCATATGCATCATAAGTTGCAAGAGGATCACCTAATACTTTTTCTTCAATACCATCTTCCCACTTCCCAGCAAAAATCAGCATATCTTCACCACAAACTTCTCTACATTCTTTTGTTGCTTTAATAACATCTTTAATAGAAGTTCCACTATTAGGATTACCACCTAAAACAATGAAAGAAACTCCCCATTCTTTTGCTTTTAAAACATTTTCTTTAGAATACATCATACCAGATAATTCACTCATTCTAGGATCACTCCAATCAATATCCTCTTTTGGACATCCCATATAAATACCAACTGGTCTTCCATTCGCTAGTTTTTTTAGTTCCACATAATCAAAACCTTGCATACCATTTGCTTTTCTAGGATCAGCGAAATTAAATCCGTTCAACATGACCATATCTGCACCAAAATGAAACATTAATTCAGTGCTTGTGCAAGTAGGCATTAAAATAGGACTATTTAAATAAGTTTGTCCCATTGCAACACGTCCTTCAGATTTCAAAATAGCTTCTCTTAATTGTCTACCTGTATATGTTGCAATTTGACTAGGCTTTGCAGTAATTAATCTTGTAACATTATAATCTAAGTTCATATTATTTTTCCTCCATCTTTCTTTTGATTTTATCATAAACAATTTATATAAAATCACAATCTTTTGAAATTGAATTATAATCAAATTTCAAAAAAGATGCTTTCTTTTGAAATTCGATTTCACATTTTTTGAGAAAACGTTTTCTCTTGATGTTGAAATGTGTTACAATAAAAGTGAGGTGATTTTATGATTGATGAACTAATGAAAAGAAAAAAACTTACGCCCCAAGAACAAATTATCGTCCAATATATCAACGAACATCCTGATTGTATTACTCATCATAATGCTAAGGAATTAGCAAAATTAATGTATGTGAGTCCTCCTACTATAATACGTTTTGTAAAAAAATTAGGATTTAAAGGATATTTAGAGTTTCAAATGACATATATTCAAGAACATATGATGTTTAATCAAACAAAAGATAGGTATATTGATGAAAAGAGTTCTATACAAGATATTATAGATATTTTACCTGATATTTATTATCATGTGTTTATAGAAACAAAGAAATTAACAAAAAAAGAATCTTTTGTAAGAACAGTTAATTATATGTTACAGGCAAAACAAATTGATTTTTATGCTAATGATAATAACTATGCTGAAGTCCAATCAGCCTGTTTAAAACTTTCTACAATTGGTATTCGTGCACAAGCATTCAATGCTGTCAATACTGCTTATCTTAATGCAATAACTCCATCAGAAACATTAGCACTTGTCGTTAGTCATTCAGGAAATAACCAAACAATGGTTAATGCAGCCTATGAATTAAGAAAGAAAAGAATAAGAGTTATTGGCATCACAGGAAAATTAAGTCCAACTTTAGAATTAATATGTAATGAAAGTCTATATATAGATTCTTATGCTCATCATTTACCTTTTGGTATTATGTTATATGGCATATCTATTCACTATATTATTGACGTTTTATATACTTCATTATCTTTTAAAAAGAAAATAACTTATAAATAAAAAATAGTCAAAATATCACATAATTTCCCTTATTGTGGTAGACAAAAAAATATAAAATGATATAATTAATACATACTATAAAGGAAGGAAGGGTATTATGAAAAAAATGTTAAAGAGAACTTTAAGTTTACTAATGGTTTTAGCTGTTGCATTTACATTAACGGGATGTGGAGGTAAGAAAAAAACTTTAGAAACATTTGTTAATGATAATGCAACTTTAAAAACACAAATTGAAGCAATGAGCCAATCAGATGAAAATGGAAAAATGGTTGTAGATATTAAAGATAACAATGTTATCTATACTTACACTTTCCATGAAACTGTTGCAAAAGAAGAAATTGATCAATTAAAAACATATTTTGATCAAGCAAGCAATACTTTCTCTGCTACATTTGGTGCAATCGCTAAACAATTAGAAGATGAAACTAAAATCAAAGGAATTACTGTTGAAGTTATTTATCTAAATGGTGATAGTACTGAATTATGGAAAGGTTCATATACAGCAAAATAATAAAACCATTAAAAATGCTTAAAAATTCTATTTTTTATTAATGAAAAAAGAATTATTTTAAGAAAAATATGAATATTATATCAAAAGATATTGTTTAAACCACCAACATTAAATTGGTGGTTTTTACATTTTATAATAACTTATATCAAGATACTTATTATTAAAAATCTATAACAAATAAAAAGAAACTGTGAAGTTAAGACAAATACTCTCAACTTTCACAGCTTATCTTACACTCAATTGTTATTGAATAAAAATTTAATCAATAACTGACTTGAAATATCCTTGTTTAGTCCAAGTCTTCTCCATTACTTTCGATAACTTTTTTATACCAATAGAATGAGTCTTTTCTAGAACGATGTAAATCACCATTTCCTTGATCATCCATTTCTACATAAACAAATCCATATTTTTTATCCATTTGTCCAGTCCCAGCTGATACCAAATCAATACATCCCCAAGTTGTATAACCAAATAAGTTAACACCTTCTTCAACAGCTTCTTTCATTGCTTTGATATGTTGTCTATGATAGTCAATTCTTGCTGGATCATGACAAATACCATCTTCACCTTCAGTTTCAATTAAACCAATACCATTTTCAACATCAAATAAAGGAACTTGATATCTATCATTAATTAAATGCATAAAGTGTTTAAATCCAATAGGATCAATTTGCCATCCCCAATCATTTGCTTTTAAATAAGGATTTTTAATTGTTCCCAAAACATTTCCAGCAGTATTTTCATATTCATCTATACTATGTGTTGTCACAACACCAGAAGCATAGTATGAGAATCCTAAGAAATCAGACTTACCTTCTTTTAAGATTCTTTTATCTTCTTCTGTAATATCTAATTCAACTCCCCATTCTTTCCATACTCTTGTAGCAAATGATGGATATTCTCCTCTTATTTGCGTATCAGCACTATAACAGAAGAAATCTTGGAATCTCTTATATGTTTCAATTGCATCTTTTGGATCAGGTGTTAATGGATAATTCATATTTCCACAAATCATTGCTCCAACTTTAATATTTTCATCAATTTCATGAGCAACAATTGTTGCTTTAGCAGCAGCTACCAATTGATTATGTAAATAAATAAAATCTCTTTGAGCATTTTCTTTTGGTGTATCATCTCTAGGCATAATGATATTAATTTCGTTAAAAGTCATCCATTTATTAACTAAATCTTTATATTCACGAAAACACACTCTTGCAAATTCAACAAATTCATCAATCATGGCACGATTTCTCCATCCACCATGTTGTTCTAATAATGACACAGGTTCATCGTATTTATATAATGTAATAACTGGGTCCATTCCATATTTTCGACATTCTTTAAAAACGTCTCTATAAAATTCTACACCCTCTTTATTGACACCACCTTTTATTCCATGTGGATAAATACGTGCCCAAGAAATAGATGTATTGAATGTTGTATATCCCATTTCTGCTAATAATGCAATATCTTCTTTATAACGATGATAGAAATCACTTGCAACATGATTTGTATAATGTAAATCATCAAAGAAAGCAAACTTACATCCTTTAGGTAATTCATCAACTGCTAACCAATCTTTATGAACCTTTTCTCCTTTTTCATTCAAATACCAGATTTGTCTACGTTCAGTTGTTGAGCCTGCTGTACAATAATCAACTAATACTGGTGATTTTCCTCCTTCATTCCAACCATCTTCAATTTGAGCAGCACTAACACTACCACCCCATAAAAATCCCTTTGGAAAACTCATCTTTCTCTACCTCCTAGTCTAAATCTTTTCCATCACTTTCAATAACTTTCTTATACCAATAGAAAGAATCTTTCTTTAATCTGTGTAAATCTCCTACTCCTTCATCATTCATATCAACATAAATAAATCCATATCTTTTATCCATTTGACCAGTTGTAAATGAAACCAAATCAATTGGACCCCATGTTGTATATCCAAAAATATCAACACCTTCTTCTCTTGCTTTCATTAAACTTTGAATATGTCCTCTTAAATAATCAATTCTATAATCATCATGAATACTTCCATCTTCTTCAACTTTATCAAATGCTCCTAAACCATTTTCCACATCAAAAATAGGAATTTGATATCTGTCATATAAGAAATGTAAGAAATATTCATATCCAACAGGATCGATTTGCCATCCCCAATCACTTGCTTTTAGATAAGGATTCTTTAAATTTGCTGAAGCACCTGCTGCTCCTAATGATTCTCCTTCTCCTTCATGTGTTGTAATAACATTAGACATATAATATGAATAAGCTAAGAAATCAGCTTTTCCTTCCATTAAAATATTTTTATCTTCTTCTGTAATTTCTAATTGAACATTATTTTCTGCCCACATTCTTTTTGCATAAGATGGATAATATCCTCTAATCATTGTATCTGCACAATATCCAAATTTTTCTTGAAATGCTTTATAATTAGCTAAAACATCATTTGGATCACATGTATATGGATAACTACAGAAACCTGCTATCATACATCCTACATTTATATTCTCATCTATTTCATGAGCAACGATTGTTGCTTGTGCTGAAGCAATCATTTGATTATGAAGCTCTGTAAAAGAAACTTGTTTACCTTCTTTTCCTTCAAAATGAAGTAATATATTAATTTCATTAAATGTTAACCACTTATCAACTAAGTCTTTATACTCAGTAAAGCATACTCTTGCAAATTCAACAAATTGATGAATCATTTCTCTATTTGTCCATCCACCATATGTTTCTTCTAAATAAACTGGTTCATCATATTTGTATAATGTAATGACTGGATCCATACCATATTTTCTACATTCTTTAAAAACATTTCTATAAAATTCTACACCTGCTTGATTGACTCCACCTTCAACACCATGTGGATAAATCCTTGCCCAAGATACCGTTGTATTAAATGTTGTAAATCCCATTTCTGCCATCAAAGCAATATCTTCTTTATATCTATGATAAAAATCAATTCCAACATGATTTGTATATCTAATATCATCAAAAATCTCATATTTAGCACCTTTAGGCAAATGATCAAATTGTCTCATTTTTCCTCTTGTTCCATCTGCATTTCGATAATGAATCCATCTTCTATCTTTTGTTGTTCCTGGATCACCGAAATCTACTTGAACTGGACTTTTTCCATCCTCATTCCAAGCACCTTCACATTGAGCAGCACTAATTGAACCACCCCATAAAAATTTATCTGTAAATACCATTTTTCTTCCTCCTTTTATTTATTAACACTTGCCATTCTGAACCAAGTGTAATGTTCTCCTTTTAATGAAACAGATAATTGATAAATATTTTTAGGTGATGAGCATCCAGCAAAACCACCATCTCCAATAGCATGAATATCTGCTCCTGTTTCTTTCATTTTCAAAGCAATCAAACGAATTGTATCTGGATCAGCACATTCTACTGAACTATTTAAGAATGTTAATGCTAATGTTCCAGGTTTATAACGATGTATAAATTCAACCAATTCTCTAATCATTTCCACTGTAATACCATGTCTTGATCCTGGTGCAGGTAAATCAATACAATCAGCACCCGCATCTATCAATTGCTTAATAATATCTTTTGCATCATATGTTGCAAGTGGATCACCTAATACTTTTTCACGAATGCCATCTTCCCATTTCCCAGCACATATAAGCATTTGATTCCCACAAATTTCTTTTGCCTTTTTTGTACAAGCAATCACATCTTTGATAGAAGTTCCACTTCCTGGATTACCACCTAAAACGATGAAATCCGCTCCTATTTCCATACACTTTTTGATATGTTCCTCAGTCGCTAACATACCTTCGCCTCGATATAATGCTTTCTTTCCTTGATCTTTAAGTTCTTCTTTTGGGCATCCTAAATAAACACCAATAGGTCGATGACATCTTTCTTTCAACTCTTTTAAAGTCAAACCACAAAGACCTGGATTATTGCTCATATCATCTAAATCTATTGTATTCAACATCACCATGTCTGCACCCCATGCAAACATTAATTCACTATTTGTAACTCCTCTAACTAAACCAGGACCAGCAAATAACAAATGTTGTCCCATGACAACACGTCCTTCAGATTTAAATATAGATTCCTTTAAATCCATTGGAGTCATCTTTTCAATTTCACTCTTAGATGCACTAATTAATCTCGTCACTGTCATATTTATTGACCATATCTTTCTTTATCTTCTTCAATATTACCATGATGTTGTAAAGATTTCTCTGTATATTGCATAATTTCAAATTTATTTCCATCAGGATCATGTATCCACATTTGCCAAGTTTCAGATTGTCCTTTATTTGGCTCAATATCAATCTCAACCCCTGCTTGAACTAACTCTTCTCTTGCCTCAAAAATATCATCAACCATTAATGCAAAATGTGAATAACCTAAATGTGTATTAGGTTCAATATATTCACCTTGTCCATCAGCTTTAGGAAACAATTCCAAATATTGTCCTGGAGCTAATTCAATAAAAATATAAGCAATATCTTTAGGATTTGTTTCAGCTCTTTTTGCCCATGCTCCTCTACTTGTTTGACCAATGTATGCCTCATATCGCATAATAATCTTTGCTTTTAAACCAAGCTTGTTTTCATAAAAATCTCTCATAACATCTAATTGATCTGTATAGAAAGATAAATGCATGACTTCATTAAATTTCATATCTATGCTCCTTTCGTTATTTCTCTTATTTGTTCTATTAAAACAATACAATCAATTGAATCTTGTAGACTCATTTTATCACTTTCATATTGATGATTTTTTAAACACTGATGAACTTCTTCAATTTCTGTATAAAAATCATCATAAATATAATCCTTAAAAACTGTATATGATTTTTGTCCATCAACTTCTATCATAAATTCAGTTGGTCTATAAAATGGTTGTGTTGTTATTTTTCCTTTCGTCCCTATAATCGTCATTAAAGGTGATTTCATTTCATCCATTGCCATTTCCAAAAAACCAATCTGTCCACTTTCAAAAGTAATTGTGACTCTATCATGAACATCTACACCTCGATCTATTGTTACATTATTTTGAATATCTTGAATAGGTGAATGAATATAATTTAACAAACTTGCAATAGTATAACTTCCTACATCATTCAAAATTCCACCTTGTTTCTCATCAAAAAGATATCTTGTATTTGCTACACCACTCATATCATAACAAAACCTATTCTCAATTTTTAAAATATCTCCAATAACACCTTCTTGAAGCACCTTTTGAAGTTCATAAATCGCAGGAACAAAACGTGTCTTCATCGCCTCCATAAAAAACACCTTGTTTTCTCTTGCAATGGTTACAAGTTCTTTTGTTTGTTTTGATGATAATGTCGCTGGTTTTTCACATAACACTGCTTTTCCCTTTAATAATGCTTTCTTTGACCATTCATAATGTGTATTATGCCAAGTTGCAATATAAACAACATCTACATTTTCATCATCTAATAAGGCATCATAATTGTCATATGTCACAATATCTGGATATAAATCAATCCATTCTTGCTGTTTTGTTTTAGATGCAATTGCATAAAGTTTACCTTCTTGACTATATGACAATCCTTTCACAAAACGATGAGCAATTTGACCAGCTCCTATAATTCCCCAATGAATCATTTTTCTCCACTCTTTTCTTTAATCAAATTTTGATACCAATAGAATGAATCTTTAGGATATCTTTTTAATGAACCAGTACCATCATCATTTCTATCCACATAAATAAAACCATATCTTTTTGACATCATACCTTCACTTGTAGAAACAACATCCATAGCTGCCCAAGTTAAAT
This sequence comes from uncultured Erysipelotrichales bacterium, assembly GCA_910586805.1. Taxonomy (GTDB): domain Bacteria; phylum Bacillota_I; class Bacilli_A; order Erysipelotrichales; family Coprobacillaceae; genus MGBC140090. The sequence continues at coordinate 26,063 of CAJUJC010000006.1, forward strand.
ACCCTATCACTTCTACCCCATCTTCAATAGCCATTTCCATTTGTTGAATATGCTTTGATAAATAATCAATACGATAATCATCATGAACCTTTCCATCCTCTAACTTATCAAATGTTCCAAGTCCATTTTCAACAATTAAGATAGGAACTTCATATCTCTCATACATTTTATTCAACATCAAACGCATTCCCAAAGGATCAATAGACCATCCAAAAGGTGTTTTTTCTAATAATGGATTCTCTTTTTCTCCCTTATGTGAAGCGACTTGTGTTTTATAATAAGAAACAGCAATAAAATCTAATGTATGATTTAAGAAAATATCTTCATCTTCTTTTTTGATTTCTATTCCATACTCTTCACATTGTTTTCTTAAATAATATGGAAATATTCCTTTAACCATAACATCAGTAAAACGTGTATCTCTACGTTCTTCTTTCATCATTTCTTGATAATCTAATGGTGAAGAAGTCAAAGGATAAGCTGGAGAGCCTGCAACCTCACATCCTACTTTTAAAGTTGGATCAATATCATGGCAAGTTTTCACTAATAATGCATTTCCTAATAATTTATGATATGCACATTGTAATAACACTTGTTCTCTATCTTCATTGCCTTTTAAAACAGTTCCACCAACCATATATAAAGCATGATTCATGACATTGATTTCACAATAAGAAATCCAATATTTCACTCTATCATGATATCTATTTACAATTGTATGAACATAATGTTGGTATAAATCAACAACTTTTCTATTCACAAAACCATTATATTTTTCAACAATCCATAAAGGCATATCAAAATGGATTGTTGTGATAATAGGTTCAATATTATATTTCTTTAATTCATTAATAACATCATCATAAAATTTCAATCCATCTTCATTCGGTTCTAATGTATCATCTAAAAAAATTCTTGACCAAAGAACTGAAAATCTCAATGCTTTTAATCCCATTTGTGCATAAAGAGCAATATCCTCTTTATAATTTTCATAAAACTCTACACCCTTTTGAGAAGGATAAAAACCCTCAGGTTTATCTAAATAATGTCCAGGTTGATTTAAATATTGAAAACGTGTTTCTTTTCCTTGAGGAATAATATCTACAACAGTTTCACTTCTAGAAGCAAAACCACCTTCACATTGACCCCCACTTATAGAACTACCCCATAAAAAATCTTTATTCATCACAATCACCTAAAATAGAGGCAGTTGAGCCACAACCTACACCAGCACGATCAATACCCAATTCAATTAATTCAATCAATCTTTCTTTAGAACGTACACAACCTGAACCTTTGACTTTTATTTTCCCTCGAGCTTCTTTAACAATCAATTCAATCACTTGAGGACTTGCCCCAACAATATGATCACTCTTGAAATAACCAGTAGATGTTTTTATAAAATCAGCTTCTCCTTGAATACAACATTCAACAGCTTTTTTCACTTCACCTTCAGTTAAAGCATCTGTTTCCACAATAACTTTCAACCCTACATTATGTTGATGACACAAATCACTCATAGCTTTTATCTCATCTATCACTTCATCATACAATCCACTTTTAAGTTTTCCATAATTAGCAACCATATCTATTTCAAAAATATCACCTTTATCAATAATTGCTTTGGCTTGTAATAATTTAGATTCCTTATGACTACTTCCAAAAGGAAAATCACAAACAACACATAATAAAGTTTGACTACCTTGAATACATTTTTTTGCTAAATCAATAGCATCAGGATTCACACAAACACTTTTACATCCATAATGAACACCAATCATGATTTTTTCTTTTAATTGCTCTATTGTCATATGTGGATCTAATACTGCATGATCAATATACTGAGCAAGTTTTTCTTTTGTATATTCCATATTTCCCTCCTTATGAAAAAAGAATTATTTTTGATTAATATTTATATAAAGATAATATCAAAGTAAGTATCTATTTTGGGAGGTTAGACATTTGCTGATAAGTTTCATATTATCATTAATCAATACAATAATTCCTATTTTTATGTTATTTTTGTTTCTTTTCAATATCCTTTAACATATCAATACGAACTTGATGACGACCACCCTCATACTCACCGCTCAACCACGCATCAACAATCATCTTAGCAAGCTCAATACCCACAACTCTTGCCCCAAAGGCTAACATATTTGTATCATTATGTTCTCTTGATAATCTTGCTGAATAAGGCTCACTACATGTGACACAACGAATTCCATTCACTTTATTAGCTGCTAATGAAATACCTACACCTGTTCCACATATAACAATTCCTTTATCTACTTCACCAGTTATAACAGCATTAGCAACTGCTTCACCAGCTATAGGATAATTAAATCTTTCTGTACTATCTGTACCAAAGTTCATAACTTCATAACCATACTTTTCTTGAATATATTTTGAAATCTCATTTTTATATTCAACAGCGACATGATCATTTCCAATACCTATTTTCATCTTCATACCTCTTTTATTTACCTAATAAATCTAATGCTGTATTAAGCACTTTTTCACCATTCATCATACCATAATCTTGCATATTGATAACTTCTACTGGTTTTGTAGGATAGCTTTCTTTCACTTTCTTTAACTCAAAACGAACTTGTGGTCCTAACAAAATAACATCAGCTTTATCTCCATACTGGGAAATACTTCCAACTGGGTGTGCTTCAATATGAGCCTCAATTCCTTTCTTGCCTGCTGCATCTTTCATACGGTTTACTAATAAACTTGTTGACATTCCTGCTGCACATACTAATAAAATATTCATAATTTTTCCTCCTATATCTCTCTTAATTCTTTACAAATATCTTGATAAGATCTATCCTTTCCAAATAAAGCACTTGTTCCTAAAATAAATCCTTTTACACCTATTTTTGATAATTCAGCAATCTTTTCAGGTGAACAAGCACCATCAATCATGACATCATACCCTCCATAGTTCTTTGCTTCATCAATAAACTTTTTAAACTTTGGTGTAACAAAATCTAAATACTTTTGACCTGCAAAACCTGGATTTACACTCATCAACATAACATAATCACACAAATGCAATAAATCTTTAACTGTTTCAAATGATGTTCCTGGATTAATAGCTATACCAGCAGATACACCAACATCTTTAATCTTTTGTAAAGTTCTACATGCATGCATATCTGTTTCTGGATGAATGTAAATAATCTTGACACCAATATTTGCAAATTTTTCTACATATTCCATAGGATTAACAACCATTAAATGAACATCACATGGCTTTGTTGCTGTTTTGCAAATGTATTCAATATCCTGTAATCCCATACCAAAATTAGGAACAAAACTTCCATCCATTACATCAAGATGAAAAATATCAATTCCACCTTTTTCTAAATCTTTAACTTCCTTTTCCAAATGACCAAAGTTGGCACACATCATCGAAGGACATAATAATTTTTCCATATTTTCCCCTCTAACTTTCTCTTTTTCAATATAAACGATACGTTTTTATCATTTGAGTAATCGTTTTCACAACTTTATTATAATAGTAATGAGTAATCGTTTCCACACATTTGGATGGCGCATAATGTGCCATTACAAAGAAGACGTGTTTTACATATGTAATCACTTTCATTAAGTCCTTGTTTTTTTTCATTTCTTTATTTATAATGGTATTAGGAGTGGTATTTTATGGAAAAAAAGAAGAATATTTCCATCAAGGAAATTGCTAAACTTTCAAATGTTTCAGTAGCAACTGTTTCAAGAGTCATAAATAATAATGGTCGTTTTTCAGAAAAAACAAGGGAACGTGTTCAAAAGATAATTAAAGATTATGGTTATACAACCAATATGGCAGCGAAAAGCTTAAGAATGGCAAAATCTAAAACTGTTGGTTTAATTGTTCCTAACATTGATAATGAATGGTTTTCTCAATTGGTATTAGAAATTGAAAATTATTTTTTTAAAAATAATTATTCAGTATTTATTTGCAACACATCTCAAAACGAAGAAAAAGAAATTGCCTATTTTAAATCTTTGGATTCTAAAATGGTAGATGGTATTATATGTATTTCAGGTATTGAAGAAATCCCAACTGAAATACTTACAAGAGATATTCCTATTGTTTGTATTGATAGAAAACCAAAAGATCATAGTGAAGCTTATTATGTTGAGTCTAACCATTATAGTGGTGGATATTTAGCTACTGAGGAATTAATCAGACAAGGTTGTAAGAGAATTGCTATTGTTTCAAGAAACAAAACATTATCAGTTAATAGACAACGTTTAGAAGGTTATAAACAAGCATTAAAAGATTATGGTTTAGAAGAAAATAAAGAGTTAGAATTATTATTAAATTCTAATCAGGCAAATTATGATGGTGCACGTGAGGTAATTAACCATCTTATCAAAGAAAATATTTCTTTTGATGGTGTTTTTGCGACAAATGACTGGCGTGCATATGGTGTTCTTGTTGGATTGTTAGAAAATGATATTCAGGTTCCTGATGAAGTGAAAGTTATTGGTTTTGATGATATATTTATATCACAATCTAGTCATCCTTCTATTTCTACAATCAAACAAAATATTCCTGAACTTGCTAAAACTGCAAGTCAATTGTTATTAGATTTGATGAATGATGCTCTTATCAAAGATGAACAAAAGCGTTATATTCTACCTGTTGAAGTTATTAGAAGAGATTCTACAAAATAGTTTAAGAGTTTACTTGTTGTAAGCTCTTTTCTTTTTAACATATAAAAAATGGTTTGTCAGTCTATAACAAAACCAACAAACACATCTTTTTATAATAATATTTTTAATACTCAATATCATTTTCTAAATCTTTACCTTGAGAGGCAATGACTTTTTTATACCAATAATATGATTTCTTTGGATAACGTGCTAATGTTCCAGTTCCATCATCATAACGATCAATGAAAACAAAACCATATCTCTTTCTCATTTCTTTATGACTACTTAAAAAATCAATTGGTGCCCAAGCTAAATAACCTATCATTTCAACACCATCTAATTCAATAGCATCTGATATATTTTTAATATGACCTTGATAATATGAAATACGATCATCATCATATACTTTTTTATCTTTTGTTAATTGATCGTCAATACCAATACCATTTTCTACAATAAATAATGGTTTATGATATCTTTCATACAATGTATCTAAAGCATATCTTAATCCCATTGGATCAATTTGCCATCCCCACTCATTTGCAGTAACATAAGGATTGCTTAATTTTTCTCTATGGGCACATAATAAATAATCTTGTACTTCTAAAGGATCTTCAATACCTTCTGGTGCTTTCACAACCATTGATTGATAATAACTAAATGCTAAATAATCTAATTTTTGAGAAGCTTCTTTAATAGTATCAAGTTCATCTTGAGGATAATTCAAACCAACACCTTTATTTTGAAGGTAAGCTAAATAATAACTAGGATATTCACCATTAACCATAATATCAAATGTTAAGTTATTATTGATGTTATCAACGAATCTTGCTGCCTGAACATCTTTAGGTTGACAAGTATATGGATAAACAGAAGTATAAGCATCCATTCCTGAAACCATTGCATTTGGATTTTCCTTTTTAATTGCAAGCACTGCCTTAGCATGAGCCAATTGTGTATGATGAGTTAAAGTTGCATGAAATTGTGCTTCACTCATATCTTCAGGTTTTTGAGCCCCAGCAACCAATCTAGGACCAAATGATGCTGTGTTTACTTCATTATATGTAATCCAATATTTCACTTTATCTTTAAAGCGTTTTGCTACAACTGCTACATGATCAGCATAGAAATCAACAACACGATGATCCATAAATCCATTATAATGAACTCTTAAATAATCAGGCATATCAAAATGAACCAAAGAAACAACTGGTTCAATACCTGCTTTTAATAACTCATCAATCATATCTTCATAATAAGCTAATCCTGCTTCATTTGTTTTCCCATCATCTCCTTGTGGATGAATTCTTGACCAAACAATAGAAAAACGATAAGCAGTAAATCCCATTTCTTTCATATGAGCAATATCTTCCTTATAATGATGATAATGATCCGCTGCAACTGTTGTATCAGATAAAGTACTTTGTCCAGTTTCAAAACTAATTTCTAATGTATCATAAACATTTAAACCTTTTCCATCTTCTAGGTAACCACCTTCTGCCTGAACATTACTTAAGGCTGCACCCCATAAAAAATCTTTATTCATAATATTTTCCTCACTTTGTTGTCATCATAATTGTTATTTGTCCATTAAATTGAACTTTTGTATTTCTTGGAATCAAGAAATTATCTCCAACTTTTATATCTTGATTATCAACCTTTCCACTTCCTTTAACAACTGTTGCAAGTTGATAATTATCACAAATATATTCACTTTCTCCATTGATTTCTAATTTAGTGACTGTAAATGAATCATTTGAAATATATACAGTTTGTTGACAATTTCCTAAATCAGTTATTTCAGGTGAAATATTATTTTTCATATCTTCAGGATTATAAGATAAACAATCAATAGCTTGTTGAAGATGTAATTCTCTTTCATTTCCTTGTTCATCTTTTCTATGATAATCATAAAAACGATATGTAATATCTGTTGCTTGTTGAATTTCATACACTACACTTCCCTTTCTAAGTGCATGTAATAGTCCAGCTGGTAAATATACAAAGTCATCTGGATGAACGTCTAAATGACGAATCAATTCATCCCATTTTTCTTGTTGAATATATTCTTCTAAATTTACTTTATCTTTTGCATTATGACCATAAACAATATTAGCCCCTTCACATGCTTCAATAAAATACCAAGCTTCGTTTTTTCCATTAGGGAAGCCTATTTGATTAGCATATTCTTTATTAGGGTGAACTTGAATACTTAAATCATCTTCTGGACCCACTAATGAAATAATAACAGGAAATTCCTCACCAGGATGTCCAAATAATTCTTGATGATTTTCCCATAAATCTAATAATGTTTTTCCTACATAAGGTTCACTCAAACATACTGTTGAAGCATCTTTTTGAGCACTAAATGACCATGATTGACCTATCCCTAACGGAAAATCTTCATAACCAAAATAATCTTTAACCAATGTATGTCCCCAAATTGCAGGTCTTGCAATGGGCTTAAAAAATAAAACACTCATAAACTCACTCCATTCTTTTTCCTTTGAAAACGAATACCTTAATCATTTATCTTATTTTATGAAAAATGATCTAATAAATAAAAGGATTTTATGCTTCATACATAAATAAAGCAAATAATCCTACAATTGTTACAAATATAGATAAATAGTAAAAAACTGTTACAATATTTTCACGTATTCTAAACCCATACTTACTATATAATAAATTGTTTACTTGTCTTGCTTTCGTTGAATGATAATCACCTAACAAAGCAAAAACAACGACTGCAATTCGCATTGGCAAACTAATACCAATGCCTTTTCCAATCATATTCCATGGAAAAATAGCAAGACCTAAAGCAACAAGTGTTGCAAACATCGCAGCTGAAATATAAGGATTTTTTTGATCCTTATGCTTTTCTCTACGCTTTGCTTCACTATCCTTTTTATTACCTTGTATCTTACTTTCATTATACTTTTCAGAATAACTTTTTTGTTTAACTTTTACAACTTCTGCTCCACAACTATCACAGAACTTTGCTGATTCTTTTATTTCGACACCACATTTTCTACAATACATCTTTAAACTCTCCTCACTTTAAAATAACTTGAGACAAATTAATCAAACCTATAAAAAGACTTAAGAATATAGAAATGTAAGCATAATTCTTATTCCCATTTGGCTCATATCCTCGCTTTTTATCTTGACTATCAATATATAAAGATAAAATTCCACAAACCATAGAACCAACATAAATAATCAAACTCATATAGTATGGAAGCTTTATATTTCCATGTATTGCACTTATCATCGTTCCTATAATAAAATCAAAAACAATTAAACCTACAAAAAAGAGGAGTATTCCTAATTTTGACCAACTGTTTTTTCTAGAATTTTTCTTTAATTTAGAAACTTCCTTTTCTTTTACTATAACCTCATCAACTGCTTTACCACAATGATAACAATATACAGAATCTTGGGGTATATCTTTATGACAATATGGACATTCTCTCATTATTATTCCTCCTCTTTAAAAAGAAAGAAGACTTTTTCAAGTCTTCTTCAATTGTTAATTAAATTTTTACTAATATTCTATACTTATTAAGCTTCAGTAGCTTCTACTCCCATTTTTGCAACTTCAGATTTTTCATAAGCTTTCCAGAATGGGTAGAAGATAACCATACCAATAGCAAGGTTGATGAATACAACAACTGCACCA
>CAJUJC010000007.1:0-17377 GCA_910586805.1 uncultured Erysipelotrichales bacterium
TACTGCTTCTTTGATTTCTTCTAAATTCACTGTGTCAATAATAATTTCCATTTTTTTTTCCTCTATTCTTTCACTATATTTTTTAAAATGTTATCTCTAACAATTTGATAGAAATGTTCCATTTCATCTTTTGTATATGGTTTCACATCTTTTATCGAATACTTTAAATCCACCAAATCATATTTTGAAGATGCAAGTGGATTATAATTTAAAAGTTCATACTTTACATTTGGATATAATTCCACAATAAACTGTACAATTTGAGTAATATTTTCATCAGTTGCAGTCATTGTAGGAATAAGTGGTGTTCTTATAATCACCTTATCCTTATGTTCACTTGTTAATAAATATTTTATATTATTTTTAATCATTTTGGAAGATACACCTGTCAATTCTTCATGTCTTTTTTCATCAAAAATTTTCAAATCACAGTAAATCAAATCAAGATAAGGAATAACTTCTTTAACAAGTTCAACATTTGCATAAAATGATGATTCAATAGCAGTATGAATCCCCTCTTCCTTACATTTCTTTAAAATCTCAATAAGAAATTGACCTTGCATAAGTGGTTCACCACCTGAAAAAGTAACTCCACCACCATTTCTAAAGAAAACTTGATCTTCTTTTATCTTCTCAAACAATTCACTAACAGTATACGATTGGCTATCATATTGAATGGCACCACTAGGACAAACTTTAACTAAATTTTGAAAATCACCTTCATAATCCAAATGAAAATATGGTCTTTTATCATAATTTATCTGTCCTTTTTTTGCTGTTTTTTCACATATTCGACAATGAATACATTGATTTTTTAAATAAATGGGTCTTGGTTTCAAAGACAATCCCTCTGGATTTTGGCACCATTTGCACCTTAATGGGCATCCTTTAAAAAACACTGTCGTTCTTATACCATAACCATCATGTATAGCAAATCTTTTCATATCAAATATATTAGATGTTTTCATATGATGTTCTCTCTATAATCTCATCTTGCAGTTTACCAGCTAATTCTACGAAATAAGCAGTATAGCCAGCGACTCTAATTGTTAGTGATTTATGTTGTTCAGGATTCATTTTAGCATCTAACAAATCTTCACGTTTAACAACATTAAATTGAATGTGAGGAATTTTTAAGTCAACAAAAGCTCTTAAAAAGTTTTCAAATTTCATCAATCCTGTCTCTGTTTCAAAAAATTCAGGCAAAAACTTCATGTTTAATAAGCCTCCATTTGTTGTAAAACTATCATACATACGAGATACTGATTTTAAAACAGCTGTTGGTCCATTCATATCCCTACCATAAACAGGTGACATTCCTCCATCAGCAAGCGGAGTTAAAGCATTTCTTCCATCAGGTGATGCACCAACATTTTCTCCCATTGGAACATGTGCAGACACTGTATACATTCCAGTATGATAAGGTCCACCACGATAGTTCGTGTAATCTTTCATTCTTTCTCTAAAATATCCTGCCCACTTGCTTCCAATATCATCAACCCATTGAACATCATTACCATACTTAGGAACTTTATTTAACAACATGACTTGTGTGATTTCATGTCCTTTAAAATCATCTTTTAAAGCTTGTAATAATTCATCTTGCGAAATCATTTTTTGATCATAAACTAAACTTTGAATAGCTGCTAAACTATCAGCCAAATTAGCAACCTGTATCATTTGAATACCTGATAAATTATATTTAGCTCCTCCACAAGTCACATCAATACCTTTATCTATACAGCTATCAATAACTGTTGATAAAAAAGCTGTTGGTAAACATCTTTGATGAGCTTTTTCTACAATGACTTCAGCTTTCATCATTTCTTCAATAAAATAGTCAATTTGTTGAGTGAGTGCGTTTTCTAAATCATGATAAGTCGAATATGTTGTTATATTTCCTAAATCTAAGCCAATTTGTTCACCAGTAATCAAACATTTTCCATTATTTAATGTTAATTCCAATGCTTTGTTTAAATTAAACATTGCTGCATCAGACCAACCTAAATTATTACCATGTGTTGTCAATTCAACACATCCAACAATAGCATAATTAAGAGCATCTTTTTCATCTATACCTAAATCTTCCACCATAGCATGAACAATCGCTTCATCATTAAAGAATTGTGGCATCCCACTTCCTTTAGCAACAACCTTAATCGCTTCATGCATCAATTGATGTGTTGAATTTTTATTTAAACGTACTGATAAATTGGGTTGTGGCAATCCTAAATCATATTGTGCATCTAAACATAAGAATGATAAATCATTATAAGTATCATTTCCATGTTCATCTAAACCCCCAATTGCAATATTAAACCCAATTGGAAAACCAGCAAAGTATTTTGCACTATGTTGATTTCTTAAATAAACAATTTGATTAAATTTCAACCATAAACATTCTAATATTTCTAATGCCTGTTGTTGAGTCAGGTGACCTTGTTCTATATCTCTTTTATAGTATGGGTATAAATATTGATCCATTCGTCCTGGAGAAAAAGATGATGCATTAGATTCCATGTGTAAAACAACAAACAAAAACCATAACGATTGTACTGCTTCATGGAATGTTATTGGTGCCCTTTTTGATAAATTTAAACAAATATCTGCAACTTTTTTTATACTTTCTTTATACTCTTCTTCAACATCATTTATCATATCCATAATATAGTCATGATATCTTATCATAAAATGTTGAACACCTTCTAAAACAATAAGTGTACATTCATAAAATTCTTTTTTATCATCGCTTGCAGTTAACTGTTTTTCTTTAATTTTTTCAATCAAACCTGTTGGTCCATACTTTAACCAAGATTCACTATCAGGACAAATATGCCCTTGTGCATGATCTTTTTGATTAATTTTAACAACCTTTGCTATTTCATTAATTCTTTTCCCATATTCACTTTTAATCACATCTTCCATAGAATGACCTTGCCAATAAGGATAAATCGTTTCCCTAAATTCCTTAATATCTTCGTCTTTAACTAAAAAACGATCTTGAGGGCGTGTTGGTAATGTTTCAAATTCATCATTAACCCATGAACATCCACTTTCAGGAAAAACAACACCATAACGTACACCCTTTGTACGATTTCCCACAATCAATTCCTCATTATCCACATGAATTTCTAATTCTTCTAAAGCAGCTTTTAAAGATAAAGCACGTTTATAAGGAATAGATAAATTTTCATTTTCTTTATAAACTCTTGTGATAATACGAGCTTGTTCAATGGAAGCATATCTAGGTGAATTTAACATTTTTTGTTTCAAAACACCAATTCGCTGACTTTCTTTCAATCGATTCATATTCTTTCTCCTTTGTTAATTCTATTATACATTATATTTTTAAATTTGCAATCGTTTTTTATTGTTTTTTATTGTTTATTATTGTTTATAAATAAAAAAAGAAGTTATCAAATAACTTCTAATCCATACTCTTGCATTTTTTCAATATGCCTATCATTCAATTTCTTTTCAGTAATAAAACCAGTAAAATCACTCAATTGTGCATATGCATAATTTCCATCCATATCAAGTTTAATACTTTCAGCAACGATATAACATACTTTACTTGAAGAAATAATTTGACTTTTTGTTTGTCCATCATTCACTTCATAAGTCATAACTTGGTTATTGTGTAAGTCAATACCAACTACTCCAATAAAAGCCAAATCAAAATTATATTTCTTAAGCTGTTGAATTGTCAGTGTTCCCACAAAGCCATCTTTAGCTTGATTATATTCTCCACCTAAAAAAATAACTTTTGTTAGGCTATCTTGTCTAAACATATTCATAATATCAATCATATTTGTAACTAAAGTCACTTGTAAATCATTTTGAAAAATAAGTTTTGCAATTTCCAAAGTAATTGTTGATATATCTAAAAAAATCATCATTCCTGGTTCTATCATCTCGATAGCTTTTTGAGCAATCATCTTCTTTTCTTTTAAATGCAAACCTTTTCTATCTTCAACTTGAAACACATGTGGATTTTGTCGCACTTTTGTTGCTCCACCATGCACTCTTTTTAATTTCCCCTGTTCTTCTAATAAAGTGAGATCTTTGCGAATACAATCTTTTGTAACTTGAAATTCTTCACTTAAATCTTTAACTGTTATTTGCCCCTCTACCTGAAGTTTTGCAAGAATCTGTTGATGTCTTTGTGCTTGTATCATATGCCTCATCCTTTTACTAAAATTATTTACTTTATTAGTATATCATATTTAAAAAATAAAAAGATATATTTTCATTAAAATATTCTACATCTTTTCTATATTTACAATTCATCAATTTATTATATAAAATAAGGAATATATCTAGTAAAAAGTAAAAGAACCTACTTATTAAAAATACTTATATCTTTTGATAAAAAAAGTTTCCTATTTTCACAGGAAACTATTTATCTAAATCAATCAATTCATATTCTCTTGAACCAATATTAAGTTTTGCTGCTGCTTCAACAGTATGAACACCATTTCTTGATTCAATTCTTTCTAATAAGTGATTTCTACCTGGATCATTGCTAGCATAAACCAAATCCAAGCACGCTTGATCTAATGCAACTGGATCTAATGAACATAAAATACCAATATCTCCAATTGCTGGATCTTCAGCCTTAGCACAACAATCACAATCTACTGACATATTACACATAACATTAATAAATACAATATTTTCTTTAAAATAATCTACAATTGTTTGTGATGCATCTGCCATTGATTCTAAAAATGAATCATGATCAGCAGTCCAAATATTCTCTGGTACACCCGCACCATGAATATGAGCTTTCCCATGAGATGAAGCAATACCAATAGAAATATTTTTTAACGCTCCTCCAAAACCACCCATTGGATGACCCTTAAAATGCGTTAAGACTAACATAGAATCATAATTTTCAATATTTTTACCAACAAAATTTTCTTTAAGATGGAAACCATCTTTAACTGGTAAAGAAATTTCTCCATTCTCATCCATAATATCAACTTCAGCAATATCACACCACCCATGAAGTTTCATCGTTTCCCAATGTTCTTTTGTTGTATTTCTCTTTCCTTCATAAGCAGTATTACATTCAACAATAGTTCCTTGAACATAATCAATAATAGGTTTCATAAAATGAGGTCTAATAAAATTTTGATTACCTACTTCACCTGAATGAACTTTTACAGCAATCTTACCAGACAATTTTACATCTAATGCTTCATACATTTTAATCATGTTTTCAGGTGTAATATCTTTCACAAAATAAACTTTAGATTTTTCCATTTTTCTTTTCTCCTTATATATAATATTTTAAATAATAACTAATTCTTAACACATCTAAAATCATCATAATTTGATAATTAAATTGAATACCATCAAACCTTCCAGTAACATGAACAACATAATCAGCACATACATTTTCAAAATTTCTATACTTAATATTTTGTGTTAATAATACAAATGTTGCATCACATACATTCCTATGTTTTGAATTTTTAGCAAATGACTCCATCATTCTTCCAGTTGCTGTCATAAATAAAACAATATCATCATCACTAAAAGTTAAATCTTTATCAAACTGATGAAATTCAATAACGTTCTTCCCTAAGGTTATCATGTCTGTTTGAAAATCAACAGCTACACTACTTGGATACAAAGCACCTACAATAATAATTCGTTTCTTTTCAAATATTAAATCACATAATTTATCAATCAAGTCCAAAAACTCATTATTTGTATAAGTCATCTCTAAATGATTTACAAATTGATTAATATCCAAATTTAATAATCTAGCATGAATTTGATCTAGGCGCAATTGATGATCTAATAGTAATCTTTCTCTAAAAGTTTCATAGTCACAATACCCAAGATGATTATAAAAATCTGTCAACTCATCTTCAGTAAAATTTCCTTCTTTTAAAAATTTTTCTTTTGAATAACGACATATATTTGTATAATTCTTAACAACAAAGTTACCAATTTTATACATATGATCATTATCAAGACACCCATTTAAATATTTTAATATTCTCGATATCATGATTTCCATTAAGAGCACCTTCTTTCTCTCCTATAAGTATATCATGTTTTTATCTTTATTTCTTCAACAATCTTATTTTTATGTTATTTTCTCTTGCTATCAATAACATCATTGTAATATTGTTTTATCTCTTTGAAAACACATAATTTCTCATTCAATAAAACCTTTATTATTTGTATCAAAATCATTTTTTAAGTAAAGATACACATATCACTTTCTACTTAAGAAAAAGAAATATCTTTTCATGATATTTCTTATTTTTCAAAATGATTAGCAACATCTTGTAAATATTCAATGATAGGTAAGTGTTGTGGACAGACTCCTACACATTGACCACATTCTATACATTCACTTGCTTTTCCAAATGTTTTTGTTAGATTAGCATAATATTCACCTTGTGGTGTCCATCCCTTACTTTCAACTTCCTGTTTATCTGCATTATATAATGAAAAATATTTAGGAATTGCAATTTTCATAGGACATCCATCAACACAATATGCACAACCAGTACAAGGGATAACAATATTTTCATTAATCATATCTACTGCTTTATTAATGATTTTATATTCTTCGTTGTTTAATGGTTGCATATCTATCATATAATCTGTATTATCAATTAATTGTTCCATATTACTCATACCACTTAAAACAATTTTTACATTATCAAGACTTGCTGCAAAACGAATAGCCCATGAAGGAACTGACATATCAGGATGATAATCTTTAAACATCTTTTCTACATTTTCATCAACAATTGCTAAAGTTCCACCTTTAACTGGTTCCATAACAAACACAGGAACACCATGTTGAGTTGCAACTTCATAACATTTTCTTGATTGAACACCAACACTTTCCCAATCTAAATAGTTGATTTGCAATTGTACAAATTCAAATTCGGGATGTTCAGTTAAAACTTTATCTAATAATTCAGGACCATCATGGTATGAGAAACCAATTGTTTTTACTAAGCCTTTAGCTTTTTTATCCTGAATCCATTCAAAACAGTCTAATTGATTATAAACCTCAATGCTATGTGTATTAATATCATGTAATAAATAATAATCAAAATAATCTACACCTGTTTTTTCTAATTGCTCATGAAAGATTTTATCTCTATCATCTTTTGTTTGAATAAATCCAGAATGAAGTTTTGTTGCTAGGGTATAACTATCTCTTGGATATCTTTTCACCAATGCCTCTTTTGTAGCACTTTCACTTGCAAACCCACAATACATCCATGCTGTATCAAAATATGTAAACCCTCTTTCTAAAAAAGTATCAACCATTTGTTTAACTTGTTCAATGTCAATCTTTGATGGAGCATTTTCATCTAATGAAGGTAATCGCATCAATCCAAATCCTAATTTTTTATTCATTTTTTCTAGTCTCCTTTTGAGTATAATCTTTAAAATTAATGATGAAATAAATTTATCAAACTTATTATAATAAAATATAAAAATAAAAACAAATACTTATATGTAATATTTTGATATGCTTTTTATGAATAGTAAAAGAAAATCTATTCTTTTAAACTTTCCTTAAATAATTTGATATTCTTGCCATTTTTGAGATTTATATCTTGATATAAATAAAAGAGCTCTCACCAACCAATCAACAACCATAGCTAGTGCTATTCCAATAACACCCATATTTAAATAAATACCCAATACCACTGATAAAATCAATCTTCCTAATATTGTTGATGAAATGGAAACAATCATTGTGAACTTTACATCTCCTGTTGCTCTTAAACCATCTACCAATGGACCTGAGAAGGGAAAAATAATAGCATTAGCTATATTGTGAATAGCAACAAGTATAATTACTAATTCTTTTGTTTGTGGTTCTAAAACAAAAAATTGCATAATGATTGGAGTTACTGCAAATATAATCGTGTTCCATCCAAGAGATAAAATGAAAGATAGCTTCATTAATTTTTTATAATATATTTGAGCAGCTTTTATATCCTTAGCACCCATGCACTTTCCTATTACTGTAATATACACAGGTCCCATAACAACTCCAACTAATGCTGCTAGTGACCATATACTTTGAGCAACACCATTAGCAGCAATTTGATAAGTTCCAAATAATGCAACTATTGAACTTAATGCTACTTTAACAAGTTGAAAAACACCACTTTCAAAACCACTTGGGATAGCTATTTTTAAAATCTTTTTAATTAAACTGGTATCTAATGATTTTAAATATTTAATATCATAATATATTTCTTTCTTTTGATTAAAGCATATTATTGTTATTGTAATAGCAGAGAAAGCTCTTGCAATTAATGAAGGTACTGCAACTCCTGCTACTCCTGTATGCAAAATAAAAACACCAATGAAATTACCTACTGTATTAATCACATTAGAAACAATAGAAATATACATGGTTGTACTTGTTTTTCCTATACTTCGTAACATTGATGATCCAGTATTATAAATTGCTAAAAATGGATATGAGTAAGCAGAAATAATAAGATATGTTAAACAAGCTTTCATAACATCTTCTTCAACTTCACCAAATAATAGTCCTAGTGTTCCCTCTCTAAAAATAATAACAAATGTCATTAATACAATAGAAAACATCGTTGAAAACAATAATAATTGACTTGAAGATTGAACAGCTTTTTCTTTATTCTTGCTTCCTAAATACTGACTCATAATAACAGCTCCACCTGAAGCCAAAGCTGTAAACAAATAGATAAATATTGTATTAAACATATTGACCAAAGATACACCAGAAACTGCTGACTCACCTACATAGCTCACAGCGAATGTATCAATAATACCAACCAACATGACTAATAATTGTTCAAAAAATAGTGGAACAATCATATTTCTTAAACTCTTATTTGTAAACAAAATAATCATCTCCTTTAACTATTTTTAGTTTACAGTCGATTTCAAAAAATGTCCAATACCTATATCAAATAACATATTATGCTTACAAAGCATGATACTAATTATAACATTTTTACAATTAGAAAATATTTTATAATGATTTTTAACTATACTTTTTATTGAATTCATTATAAATAACAATATTATATTTCTTTTATTTTTAGGAACATAAAATCCTATATTTCAAATTTTTAGCCTATTATATTATAGTATCTTTAAGTATTTTGTAGTATTCTACTATCCACCTTTAAATATATGAATTATCTATTTTTCACTATTGTTAATTTTTATTGATTATTACAAAAAATATACTAATCAAGATAAAAAAATATTTTTTCTTACTTCAAGATAAACATTTTATTATAGTAAATATGAATATTTATAAGCCTATTATAAAAGAGAACTGCAATCAATGCAATTCCCCAAGTATCCCAATTTTAATTTAGTTTTTTATGTATTTAATTTTTTATTAAGACTTACTTTATTCATATAATCTCCTAAAAAAATGAAAAAGACAATATTGGAGTTAATGAGTTGTTCTTTTTAAAATTATTTTCTTTCATTGTACTTTAAATGATTCTAAGATATTTTGTCGCTTAAATTACTCTCTGTTGTGCTACTCTTGGTAAATATTTCTATTAATCCTCCATTTTCTGTAGTAACTAGTTTTACTTTATTATCATAAAAATAAGCAATATACCCATTAAATTCACCATCACTAAAAATATAAATATTATCATCTATCTTTGAAATCCTTCCACATGAAAATGGATATGAGTAATGGTAAGTCGAATTATGATTGATACTTAGTGTAGAGAAGTCCGAAACATATGTGCCATAAACATTTATAATTTGATTATTATTTGATTTGAAGTAAGTACAGCTAAAAAAACCTAGAATAAAAGATAAAATAACAATTAGGGCAACTCGTAACTTCGACCACATAAACTTCACCTCCTTTATAATTATCTCATATTTTCATATATTATGAAACAGTAAAATATATGTATACATAATTATGTTATAATATAATGGAAAAAATATGCAGTTATTTAAAATTATTATTAATAAAACTGTTGTTTACCTAAAACAAAAAATAGTTATCATATATTTAGAATAAATGATACAGCCTATCAACTACTTTTAAAAATCAAGAAATAACAAGATATTCTTAAAAAAGAATTAAAAATATTTAGCTAAATAAAAATCTTGTATTTACACAAGAAACAAATATATATGTTCATAATAGTAATATAAGAAATAAACTTAAAAAAATAAACAAAATATATATTATGAAGATATGATCATTCATGTACTTAGACACTCAAATGCAACATTTTCACTTATGAATAGTGTTGATTTAAAAATTATTTTTACACATCTAATATTCAAGGCATAATGATATTCAAATAACCGCCAATATTTATATTAACGTACTAAAATTACAAAAACAACCAATAACACAACTAATTAAATTTATTTTATAATTTTAGAAAATATACAAATATTCAAATCAATAATTTATGAATTAAATTATTTTTAAACACTAAATAAACACCAAATTATAACAACGAAAAAAGTGTTGATAAATCCAACACTTTTTAACATATTTATTATTCAACACCAACAATAAATGAGTATACTGGTTGTTTTCCATCAACAACTTCTAATTCAGCTTCAAAATTGTCTTCAACATAAGATTCAACTTCTTCAACTTCTTCTTTTGTGACATCATCACCACAAATCAATGTAATGATTTCAGAATCATCATCAACCAATCCATTTAAAGTTTCTTTTAATGCATCAATTTTTGATGGAACACATGCAGTAATTTCCTTTTCACACAATGCCATATATTGATTAGCTTTAATATCAACGCCATCAATATTTGTATCTTTAATTGCAAAAGTAACTTGTCCTGTTTTCACATTTGCAATTGCATCTTTCATTTCATCTAAATTGTCTTCTAATGATACTTCAGGATTAAACATTATACATGCTGACAATCCTTGAGGAATTGTTTTAGAAGGAATTACTTGAACATCAATTTCATCTTCTAAGATAATAGCAGCCTGTTGAGCAGTCATAACAATGTTTGAATTATTTGGTAAAATAATAACATGTTTTGCATTAACCTCTCTTACAGCAGCAACAATGTCTTCAGCAGATGGATTCATAGTTTGTCCTCCACTAACAACATAATCACAATGTAACTCTAAAAACATATCTTTAATTCCATCACCTGCAGCAACACTAATAACAGCAACTTCTTTTTCAGGTTGTGGAGATGCACTTGATTTAGCAATTGGAGTTGCTTCATTAGCTTCTAAAATTGAATTATGTTGTTCTTGCATATTCTCAATTTTTAACTTCACAAATTCACCATATCTTTGTGCTGTATTTAATGCATTACCAGGTTTTAAAGTATGAACATGAACTTTAACAATATCTTCATCTTGTACAACAACAATACTATTCCCTGGAAGTCTTTCTAATTCATTTCTCAATCTTTCTTCTTTAAATGCTTTCATTTTAGCAGGATCTAATCTTACGATAAATTCAGTACAATATCCGTATCCTTCTTCGCCATCAGATTCCACATCAACCAAAGCTTCTTTTTGTGATGAACCATTAATTTCAACTCTTTTAATCTCTTCACCTGCCAAAGCAGCCATAAATCCAGTAAATACTAAAAGTAGTCCAGCTCCACCACTATCCACAACACCAACTTCTTTTAATACAGGAAGTAGTTCAGGCGTTCTTTCTAATGAGTCTTCAGCAGCTTTTACAAAATATGAGAAAACATCTTCAATTTCCATATCCTTTTTTGCATATTTAACAACTTCTTCTCCAGCTTCTCTAATAACTGTCAAAATTGTACCCTCAACTGGTCTCATAACAGCTTTATATGCAACTTTAGCACCATTTTGTAATGCTTTTGCTAATCCCACAGCATCTACTTTTGTTTGCCCTTCAAATGCCATAGAAATCCCTCTAAAAATTTGTGATAAAATGACACCTGAGTTGCCTCTTGCTCCCATCAACAAACCTTTAGATAACTTTTTTGCAACTTCATAAATATCAGTTGATTCCATATTTTCAATTTCAGTAGCCCCAGCACTAAATGTCAAAGACATATTTGTTCCAGTATCACCATCAGGTACAGGAAATACATTTAGTGCATCGATTTCAGGATGATTATTATGAAGGACAATTGCTCCAGTAACAACCATATCTTTGAATAGTTTACCATCTACAAATTTCATGTTGGACCTCCATTAATCTAACACACGAATGCTTTGTACAAATACATTCACTGCTTCTATATCAATATCCAAAGTTGTTTCTAATACATATTTCACTTTCTTTTGTACTTCGTAAACAATTTCAGAAATTTTAACTCCATATCCTACGATAATATATACATTTATAATAATGCCAGTTTCTCCATCTTCAACAACAATTCCTTTAGAATAATTGTCACGTTTTAACAAATCATAAAATCCATCTTTCATGATTTTTTGACTAGACATTCCAACAACACCGTAACATTCAGTTGCAGCACCACCAGTGATGCTTGCAACAACATCTAATGAAAGATTAATATTTCCTAAATCAGTTGTTTTTTTAATCATATTGCTTCCTCCGCTCAATTTTTGCTTTAAAATATTTAAGTATATTATAACCTATTTTTTATGGATTGACAATTATTTCAACCATAAGCATACGCATTATACCCTACTATCTAATATAAGTAAACGAAAAAAAGAAAAAATATTGAAAAATACAATATAATAACTTAAAATAACAAAATTAATAAAATACATCTTTTTTCAAACAATCTAAAAAAAGTTAAAAAAATGTTTGCATTTTATTAATATTAATGATATTATATCAAAGTATGTGAAACACAAGTTGTAAAGGATGGTGAAAATAATGGCTAGAAAATGTGAAGTTAGTGGAAAAGGACCTATGTCAGGTAATACTCGTTCTCATGCATTAAATGCGACAAAAAGAAAATGGAATGTTAACTTACAAAAAGCTACTATTTTAGTCAATGGTAAACCAAAAAAAGTAAAAATTTCAGCGAGAGAATTGAGAAGTCTTAGAAAAAGTGCTTAATAATAAAGATTGCATCCTTATGGGTGCTTTTTTTATTTCTCTCTTTTAATATATACAAACAATGACAAAATTATTCATAAATATTAAATGTTTCTCAAATAATTGAAGGATAAGAATGCTTTAAATAAAAATTAAACTATTTAAACTAAATTTTTACTTTATTTCTTATCGCTTATTAAAATTTACAAAAAAGATAATCACATTCATGATTATCTTCTAAATCCTTTTTTAAATTGATCAAAAATACTTTCCTTCTTCATACTTTTACGAAGTTTTGTATACAATTCTTTTTCATCACGACTTAATTTCGTTGGAATCTTAACTTCAACCTTAACAAACTGATCACCATAGCTATCTCCACGCAAATCCTTTACGCCCTTCCCTTTTAAACGGAAAGTTGTTCCTGGTTGAGTTCCTTCAGGAACTTTTAATGTTACATCTCCATAAACTGTTGGAACATCCACTTCACAACCTAATGTCGCATCAACTGCTGAAATAGGAATTGTTATTTGAATATTACGTCCATCACGTACAAAATGTTGATGTGGTTTTACATAGATTTCTACATATAAATCACCATTTGCACCACCATGACTTCCTCTATGTCCTTTTCCTTGAACACGTAATTGTTGATGAGTATTAATACCAGCTGGTATATTAAGTTCAACAGTAATCTTTTTATTCATATATCCTTGTCCATGACAATGTGGACATTTTTCTTTAACGACTTTTCCAGTCCCTTGACAATCAGGACAAGTTGTTTGATTTACAAATGTACCAAAGGGAGAACGTTGTTGTGTACGAATTGTACCAGTTCCTCCACAACGAGAACATGTTTGCACATCATTTGGGCTTTTCGCTCCAGTTCCATTACAATGAGAACATTGCTCATCAAAATTAATTTTAATTTCAGTTTTCTTACCTTTGATTGCATCCATAAAATCAATTTCTAATTGAATAAAACGATCTTCTCCACGTGTTGGACCATTTCTTCTTTGACGTTGTCCTCCACCAAAGAACGAACCAAAAATATCTCCTAAATCTACATCTTCAAAACCACCAAAACCTGAGAAACCACCTGCACCACCAAAACCACCAGTCTGATCAAATGCAGCATGCCCATATCTATCGTATGCAGCTTTTTTATTATCATCTGATAAAACATCATAAGCTTCCTGAACTTCTTTGAATTTTTCTTCAGCTCCAGCCTCTTTATTAACATCAGGGTGATACTTTTTAGCCATTTTACGATATGCACGTTTTATTTCATCAGCGCTAGCACTTTTTGAAACGCCTAGCACTTCATAATAATCTCTTTTATCAGCCATATTTTCACCTCATATTCACTAGATAAAACCAAGGCAAAGCCTTGGCTTTATATTAGTTCTTTTCTGTAAAGTCTGCATCTACAACATCATCATTAGCATTTGAGCTATCAGCATTTGGATTAGCTCCTTGTGCTTGTTGTTGTTGATATTGATATGCTGCCATTTGTTGTGCAACTTGTTCTAATTCATTCATTTTAGCTTCTAATGTTGCCATATCATTGTTATCTAAAGCTGTTTTTAATTCATCTCTTAAAGCAGTTGCTTGTGATTTTTGATTTTCATCAATCTTATCACCTTGTTCAGCTAATGCCTTATCAATTTCATTAATCATTTGTTCTGCTTTATTTTTTGTTTCAATATCTTTACGTTTCTTTTCATCATCAGCTTTATTAGCTTCTGCTTCTTTAACCATTCTATCAATTTCTTCATCACTTAATCCAGTTGAATTTTGAATTGTAATAGATTGTTCTTTTTGAGTTTTCATATCTTTTGCTTTAACATTTACAATACCATTAACATCAATACTGAATGTTACTTCAATTTGAGGTACTCCTCTAGGTGCAGGTTCAATTCCATCTAATTTAAATAAACCTAATTGTTTATTATCTTTAGCCATTGATCTTTCACCTTGTAATACATTAATATCAACTGCAGGTTGATTATCAGCAGCAGTAGAGAAAATTTGTGACTTAGTTGTTGGAATTGTAGTATTTCTTTCGATTAATACTGTCATAACACCACCCATTGTTTCAATACCCAATGATAAAGGTGTAACATCTAATAATACAATGTCCTTAACATCTCCAGCAATAACTCCACCTTGAATTGCAGCACCCATAGAAACAACTTCATCAGGATTTACTGATTTATTAGGTTCTTTTCCTAATAATCTTTTTACTGATTCTTGAACTGCAATAATACGAGTAGAACCACCAACTAATAATACTTGATCAATTTCACTTGGTGATACACCAGCATCACTTAAAGCTTGTCTTACTGGACCTTCAGTACGAGCAACTAAATCTTTTGTTAATTCATCAAATTTAGCTCTTGTTAAAGTTAATTCTAAGTGAACTGGTCCAGCTGGTCCAGCTGAGATAAATGGTAATGAAATTTGAGATTGCATCATACCACTTACATCTTTTTTAGCTTTTTCAGCAGCTTCTTTCACACGTTGCATAGCCATTTTATCAGCACTCAAATCGATACCTTGTTCTTTTTTGAACTCAGCAACAATCCAATCCATAACTTTTTGATCAAAGTCATCTCCACCTAATTGATTATCACCAGCAGTAGATAAAACTTCAAACATACCATCAGCTAAATCTAAGATAGAAACATCAAATGTTCCCCCACCTAAATCATAAACCAATACTTTTTGTTCAGTATCTAACTTATCAACACCAAATGCCAATGCAGCAGCAGTTGGTTCATTAATAATACGTTCAACTTCTAAACCAGCAATTTTCCCAGCATCTTTTGTTGCTTGTCTTTGTGCATCATTAAAATATGCAGGAACTGTAATAACAGCTTTATTCACTGATTCACCTAAATAAGCTTCAGCAGTTGCTTTTAAATTTTGTAAAATCATAGCCGATAATTCTTGAGGTGTATAATCTTTGTCATTAACATGTTCTTTATGACCAGTACCCATATGTCTTTTAATTGACATAACTGTATCTTTGTTAGTAACTGCTTGACGTTTTGCAGCCTCACCAACAACAATTTCACCATTTTTAAATGCGATAACTGAAGGTGTTGTTCTTGAACCTTCAGGATTAGCAATAACTTTTGCTTCTCCATTTTCCATAACACTCACACATGAGTTTGTTGTACCTAAGTCGATACCAATAATTTTATTACCCATAATATTCATCCTCCTATAATTTATTCATTAACTTTAACTAAAGATGCACGAACAACGCGATCTTTCAACATATAACCTTTTTGCAATTCTTCAACGATAATGTTTGAACCATAGTTTTCATCTTGTGCAGTCATAACTGCCTGATGGAAGTTTGGATCAAATTCTTTACCCTGAGCTTCAATAACTTCCACACCGTTCTTTTGTAAAATAGCCATCATTTGATCAAATATCATTTGATACCCTTTTAAGAACGTTTGAACTTCTTCACTAGCCTCTTGAACATTTAAAGAACGTTCAAAGTTATCAATCACTGGAAGTAATTCTTCTATAAAAGATTGCATCATAAACTTCATTGTATTTTGATGTTCTTTTTCCAATCTTCTTTTTAAATTTTCCATATCTGCAAATACCTTATAATAATCAGTTTTCCATGTATTTACATCTTCTTCTAACTTTTTCACTTTTTCTTCTAGTTCTTGAGTTTCATCAACCATTTCTTCAGTTGCTTCTACTTCTTCCACAACTTCTTCATTTTTCTTTTCCTTTGTCATTCTTTCACCTCTATTCATCATCACTCAAAAGTACATTTTCTATACTCTGAGATATATATTCGACTAAAGATACAACTTTTTCATAAGGCATACGTGTAGGACCTATAACTGAAATTGAACCTTTAGAACTCTCACCTGTTTTAAATGAAGCTGATATAACTGATACATCTTTTAAATCTTCAATTGGAGAATCACTTCCAATACGAACACTCACTCCTTCTTCTAAAGCGATGGGTTCTAAACTTCTCCATGATTGAGAATTCTCAAACGCAGTTACTAATCTTCTCAATTTATTAACATCATTATATTCAGGTTGATAAAGCATATTTTCTTTACCCGAAAAATATACATTACTATTTGCAAATTTCATAAATGCCTCTAAAAATGCATTAAACAAAACCTCATGTTCCTTGATTCTTGCACTTAATATAGGTCTTATATCTCTTTCTAAACGAAAAGCAACCTGATTAATTGGTGTTCCATTTAATAATTCATTCATTACATTTACACAGTTTATTAAATCTTCCAAATAATCATTATTCTTTACTGAAAACATTCTATTTTCTACATGACCTTTATCT
>CAJUJC010000007.1:17387-34026 GCA_910586805.1 uncultured Erysipelotrichales bacterium
CTGTAACAATAATTGCAGTCACACTATGTTCATTTAATGGAACAAGTGTTATATTTTGTAATCTTTCATAATCAGAATTAGGTCCTAATGCTACTGTTGTCAAATGTGTTAATTCACTTAATATTTGGCAACTTTCCTGAATGATTTCTTGAAGCGAACGATGACGATCACCTAATAATGTTGCAACCTGATTTTTCACTTCATCATCTACATTTGGTTGTAATAATGTATTCACATAAAATCGATATCCCTGTGTTGAAGGAATTCTACCTGATGATGTATGTGTTTTTTCTAAATATCCATGTTCTTCTAAAAAAGACATTTCATTTCTAATCGTTGCACTTGAATAAGGAAGTTGGTACTTTGTCATCAACAATTTTGAACCAACTGGCTCAGCAGTTTCAACAAACTCTTCAACAATACACTTGAATATAAGTAATTGTCGTGCACTTAGCATATCACTGCCTCCTTTTAGCACTCCTTTTATCTTTGTGCTAACTTTATTATACTCATGTTTTTAGCACTGTCAACACTTTTGTGCTAAAAAGTGAAAATCATCATTATTAATCAAAAATAAACTATAAATATCTTAGAATTTTATATTAAACAAACTGCATTTATAATTGAAGATTTATTCTTTTATCATAAGAAAATGAAATCTTAATCTACTATTAAAGTTTATATTAACAATGTATAGCATTTACTTTATTAATAATTTTAAAACAGTACAAAAGTACTACTTAAAAAAACAAATTATTTCTATTCACTCTTATCATATATAACATTAATATTTAAACAAATTCCAATTTAAATTAAAAAATCTTTATCTTTCATCTACAATGTATATTTTAAGTTATTTCCTAATGAAATATATATGTATATAAATCAAAAAAGAGATAAATTATTGTAAGTAGTTAAAAATAGCATCATACAATTCCTTATCCCTAATTCTAAAATACATATCATAATAAAAAATATATCCAAAAAATCAAAACTTGCAATTTCGTAAATATATTAAGATTCTTATACTTCTTTTATCCATCAATACCCATTAAATCAACAAGTATATTATTTAAAAAATTCATTCCTAAAAACGTTGCTTTTAAATACCCATTATCAATTTCTAACATGTTATATTTTTTATACTTCTCAATAACTACCCTATATTTATCCAATAAATCAATTTGAAACATTTCATTCATTTCTTGAATAGAAATACCTTCAAAAAGTCTTAATCCCATCATTATTTTTTCAAATAATTCATCCTCTGATTTTAAAATCACATCATTATCAAGATAATCATAATGAAAATATTGAGTAAGACTCTTCGTATTTTCTAAACGATGATGATTAATTAATGAATGTGCAGACAAACCTATTCCAACATAGTCTTGATAATGCCAATACACAAGATTATGTAATGAAGGTTTATATTTATAATAATTGCTGACTTCATAATGGATCATACCTTTCATACAAAGATATTGATCAATGCTTTGATACCATCTAGCATCCTCATCATCATCTAAAGGTTGATAATTTTGATTTTTTAAAACAGTATGTTCTTCTAAAATTAATGAATAAATTGAAACATGAGAAATATCTAATGAATCAATCATATCAATATCCTCATAAACATCTGTTAAAGTTTGATGTGGTAATCCATATATCAAATCGACATTGATATCTTTTATGCCTTTTTGTTTTGCTCGTTGAATTATCTCAATAGCTTGTAAAGAAGTGTGTTTTCTATTAATACCTTTTAGTAACTTATCATTAAAAGTTTGAACACCAACACTTAATCTATTAATATGACATTTTATAAATAAATCTAATTTTTCTTGAGTCATAGATTCAGGATTAACTTCAACAGTAAATTCTTTTACATTCTTAGTTAATGGAGATAAAATATTAAATAATTTTTCAAGTTGTACTAAATTTAAAGAACTTGGTGTTCCCCCTCCTATATAAACTGTATCATAATTTCCTTTCAAATTCCTATCTTGAATTTCATAATCCAAAGCCTCAAGATACCTATCCACCCAAGCAGATTGATAAAAAACTTTTGCAAAATCACAATATGTACAAATATGATCGCAAAAAGGAATATGAACATATAAAGAAGCCATTACAAACCAAATTCCTTTGCTAATCCACCAAGTGAAGTTTCCTTATACGCACTTGATAAATCTTTTCCAGTTTCTTTCATAACATTCACAATCGCATCAAAAGAAACTTTATTCTTGCGCATATATCCTAATTGTTTTGCAAGCATCGCTGCATCCAATGCTCTTAATGAACCATAACCATTTCTTTCAATACAAGGAATTTGAACAAATCCTCCAACAGGATCACATGTTAATCCTAAGTTATGCTCTAAGCCCATTTCAGCTGCATATTCAATTAAGGAATTATTTAATTCATAAACCCAAGCCATTGTTGCAGCAGCCATCGCACATGCTGTTCCTACCTCAGCTTGACAACCACCATCAGCTCCTGAAATTGTCGCATTTTGTTTAACAACATTTCCAAAAATGCCACCAACTGCCAAAGCTTTAATCAAATCTTTCTTTTCAATATGTAATTGTTTATAACAATAATATAAAACAGCAGGCATGATTCCACTTGCTCCACATGTAGGTGCAGTGACAATTTGACCACCATCAGCATTTTCTTCTGATACAGCATAAGCATAACTTGTTATAAATAATCTCTCTCTATCAGATTCTCTACGTGTATTTTGAGCTTGCTGAAACATCGATTTAGCGACTCTTTTTAATTGTAATTTCCCATGAATGATTCCTTCAGTTCTCAAACCATTTTCTACACATTTAAACATTACTTCAATAATATGATATAAATATTCCTCAATATCCTCATCTTCAAACCTTAAAACATAATCATATAATGAGATACCATTTTTTTCTACATAATTTAAGATTTCACTCATATTTTTTTCTTGATAAACTTGTATTCTTTCTTTTTGAGACTCATCTTTGAAACGAATAGAACCACCACCAACAGAATAAGCCTCTATAGCGTCTATTTCATTTTCATCTACATAAATATGGACAATCATTCCATTAGGATGTTCTGGTAATTCCTCACTATGAAATGAAAAAGTAACTGGGATAGGTGCAAATGTTTTTTCAATAATATAGTCAGTCAAATGCCCTTTTCCAGTCAATGCTAACGAACCATGTAAATCCACATGAAAACGAGAAGCATGAGGATACATTTTTAAAATATATTTTGCCACACGTTGAGGTCCCATTGTATGGGATGATGATGGTCCAACTCCTACTTTATATAATTCTTTTAATGATTCCATTTTCCTTCTCCTCCTGCTTTTATTAAAAATAACTCTGTACCTTTAAATTTATCGACTTTGCCTGTCTTAATATCTACATCTAATTGTGATAAATGATCAATCAACATTAATAATTCATTAAATTCATAATTCTTTGTATCTTTTCTAATATATTTTAAACGATGTGGATTTAAAGATAACATCTTTGCAATTTCCATATCATTATATCCTTTTCTATCTAATAACTTTACTTGATACAATAATCTTAATGAATTTGCAATCATAACAATCAATTTAATAGGTTCTTCTTTATTCATCATCAAATCTTTATAAATTTGTATACTTTTACCAGTTTCTTTATTCAAAATAGCTCCTGTAAGTTCAAAAACATTATCTTCTATTTTTTTAGGAACCATAACCTCAACAACATCTTTTGTAATATGTTTAGAATATAAACATATCTTATTCACCTCTTGAGAAATCTCTAAAAGATTATTGGGCATTTTTGCTAAAAATAATTCTAATGCATCATCATCAATTGTACACCCTCTTGCTTTAATAGCTTGATGTGTTGATTTAAAAATTTGAAAATGATCCAACTTATCATAAGATGTAAACTTTATTTTTTTTCTTAGTTCTTTGACAAGTTTCTTTCTTTCATCAAAATTCTTTTGATCATGGTAAACTATTAAAATCGTTGAAGGATTATCTTGTTCTAAATACTTTAGCAACATTTCTCCTTCTCCTTTTTGTGCTTCCTTTACTTTTTGTGTCGTCAAAAAATAAGGATTTTTTATAACAATCATTTTGTATTCAGTTAAAAATGGTGGTGTTAATGCATCTTCAATAATTTCACTCATAGCTGTTTCATGACACCAATATGTATTGATATTCATATCCTCTTCTACAATATGATATTGTTTTTTTAATGCATTCAATTTTTGTTCCATTAAATACTTCTCTTCACCATAAATGACATAATTCATAATAACCACCTCACCATACCATTATACATGAAAATGAAGCATTTGTAATACATTTTCTAACGATAAACCACATACTTCTTTCCATAATATCGTATATGAAACATTCCATCCTCATCAGTTCTTAATATCTTTATATTTTTACGCTTTAATCTTTCTATAACCTCTAACGAAGGATGTCTATATAAATTATTCTTTTTCACTCCTATCATGGCATATTGAGGCTGTATCATTTGAAACAAATCAACTCCACTAGATGTTTGACTTCCATGATGTGAAACTTTTAAAATATCTACATCTAATTTTTTGTACTTATCCAATAACTCCTTTTCAACATTGGTTGAAGCATCTCCTAATGTCAACATGTTAAATCCTGGTAAACGAATATACATAACAAGGGATTGATCATTAATATCTTTAGAATAAGTATGTTCTAACATCTCAATTTCTATATCCCCAATTTTTCTATATGCTTCAAAATCTCTTATAACTTGTTTAACTTTAAAATTTTCAACCAACGATTCCAATGCACCACTATGATCCAAATCATCATGAGATATATAAACATAGTCTAACTTATGAACACCGATAGATTTTAAATAAGGAATAATGATTTGTGTAGCTATATCATATTCTATATGCCCACCAGTATCTATTAATATATTCCCTTTATTATATGGCTGACGTAATAACACACAATCTCCTTGTCCCACATCAATCATTGTCATTTCCCCATAAATTTTATATCTTCCATAAACAAAAAATGTAATACATAAAGATATTAATGCCAACATTTGTTTCTTATAATTTTTTGATAAAGATTTTTGATAGATTATATAAAAATAAAGAATATAAAACATAACAAAAAAAGATAAAGTTGGCTTGGATAAAGTGAAAAAGATTTGAATAGCCTCTAGAAATGATATAATACTTTGAAAAACATAAACACATTGCACAAGTAACATTTCTAATACTGGAAACAATACTGACAATACACAGAACGAATAGAAAACTTCAATAAATGGCATTAAAAATAATCCTACCCATAATGATAAAACAGGAATTTGATAATTGAGATTTAAAACAATAGGTATTGTAGATAAAAATATCCAAAAATAAGAAAAACGAAAATCCTTTGTGATTAAAACAATAAAATAAATAAAATAAGAAAATACAAAAGATGTATTATAAATAATATAAGGATTATTATACAATGATATCATTATTAAAAATGATAAAACATCTAAATGATTAAAATATTTTTTTGTTAATTCGTATAATACAAGTGTAAAGAAAGCACGATATAACGAAATTTGAACAGGAATAGAAAAAATATATAACCCTATAAAAATAAAAGATATCCATTTCGCATACTGTTTAGAAATGACTACTCCTATGATACTATACAATAAACCATACAATATATGAACATGCATACCTGATAACGCAAAAAGATGAATCAATGAAAATTGAGAAAGTTGTTTATAGTCATCTTGGATACCTTCGTCTTTTTGTCCTAGCAATAATAATCTTTGATAATTTTCCACATTTTGATGAGAAGAAAATTGATTTTCTATCCAATGATATAATCCCTTATTTTGTTTCACATATTCAATATCTTTCATTTTTCCCTTTATCCACACCTTTTGGCTATAATTATATAGTTTTTCATTAAAAGCATTGTCATTTTTATTTTCGTTCCATTGTAAATATTCCACATTTGCTTTGATCACATCACGATATGACAAAGGTTCTTTATGATATAATTTCATCAATCCATATTGTGTTTTCACATAACTATATGTATTTGCTGTCTTTTGAACAGTGCCTTGTATTATAGTATCTTGAGGATATTCTTGTACATTATCCAACCATACAATTGGCAAACATACTATAAAACATATACATACATGATACAAAGATAATCTTTGATATAACCATATCAAATAAAAAATCTCCACAAAAAAGAATAACCAATGAAAATATATTCCCAAAACAAAACAAAGTATGCCTATCATATAATAAAACAAGTGATACCTTATAAACATAAATAATCCCTTATTCTTTGATACGACTTTTCCCCAATGCCAGATACATTCATAATATCTTCAATACAAGTAAAAGGTTGTTTTTTTCTATAATCAATAATCTTTTGTGCTGTTTTTTCACCAACTCTTTCTAAAGTCATTAATTCCTCTTTTGTTGCATTATTTAAAGATACACATTTATTATTATAAACAGGTAAATAAATCACACTTTCATCTTTTAATAACCTATCTTTTGACAAAGCATCTAAATTTGCATTGCTTAACACACCTACTTCATCAATTACATTTTTTATTGTTTTTTCACCCTCAAATTCATATTTTCCCTGTTTTAAAAAAGCACCTTCCAATATCACATAAGAAGATGCAGACTTTTGAATATTGAGTTGTTTTTCAGGTTTTTGAAAATCATAAATCACTGAACATATAACTAACAAAATAAATCCTAATATTTGATATTTTTTCTTCATAATAACCTCCACAAAAAAAGACACTTATTCAGAGTCTCTTGATACATTTAAATGTTGATATGCAAGTTCTGTTGCAATTCTACCCCTTGGAGTTCTTTTAATTAATCCAGTTTGTAACAAATAAGGTTCATAAACATCTTCCAATGTTGTTGATTCTTCTCCAATAGAAGCTGCCAATGCTTCTAAGCCAACAGGTCCACCTCTAAAACGATGAATAATACCTAACAAATATTTATGATCAACATCATCTAACCCCAATTCATCAACTTTTAATCTTTGTAAAGCTTCAATAGTTCTTTCTTTTGTAATCACTTCATCGCCATTATATTGAGCGAAATCTCTTACACGTCTAAACAAACGATTAGCAATACGTGGTGTCCCTCGTGAACGTTTTGCAAGTTCTTCTTTAGCTTTATCATCCATTTCCATTTGATAAACATGACTTGTTCTATCAATAATTTTTGTAAGTTCGTTTTCCTTATAATACTCTAGTTTTGAAACAATACCAAAACGATCACGTAATGGAGAAGATAAATCTCCTGCTCTTGTTGTCGCACCAACCAAAGTAAATGGTGGTAAATCAATGCGAATAGAACGTGTTGAAGCCTCTTTACCAATCACCACATCCACGCAAAAATCTTCCATAGCTGGATATAAAATTTCTTCTACAACTTTATTCAAACGATGTATCTCATCAATAAATAAAACATCTCCTGGCTCTAGCGAAGTTAATATAGCAACCAAATCACCTGTTTTTTCAATGCTAGGTCCTGTTGTTGTTTTTAAATGTGTTCCCATTTCATTAGCAATAATCATTGACATTGTTGTTTTTCCTAAACCTGGTGGTCCATACAACAAAACATGATCTAATGATTCATCTCTTAACTTTGCTGCTCCTACAAAAACTTTTAAATTTTCTTTCAAATTTTCTTGTCCTACATATTCTTCAAAAGATTGAGGACGCAATTGACTTTCTTCATCTTCTCGATGTTCATCCACATCTAAAATATCACGATCAAAATCCATTGTTTCCCTCCTATGTTTTTACTAATAATCCCAGTGCTTTTTTCACATAATCATTCGTACTCATTTGTTCATGTGAAAACTTATTCATCACTTTATCAATTTCTTGTTTTTTATATCCTAATGCTTGTAAAACTTCAATAGCCTCATCAAACTCTACAGTTGTCAAAACAGTTTCACTCGAAATCACATTAAACTTACCTTGTAAATCTAAAATGATTTGTTGAGCAGCTTTAGGTCCAATGCCAGGTATTTTCTTTAAGAATGCAACATTTTTTGATTCAATAGCTTGAATAATAGCCTCTACATCACCTGTTGCTAAAATTCCTATAGCTGTTTTACACCCTATACCTTTAACCATAATTAATTTTAAAAACAAATCTTTCTCTTCTTTAGTTAAAAAGCCAAATAATAAAATACCATCTTCTTTAACTTGTTGATAAACATAAACCAAAGTTACCTTTCCTCTTGTAAATTGATATGGATTAGATACATAAATTAAATAACCAATACCTTGATTATCAACAACTATATGATCTCTTGCCATATCAACAATTGTTCCTTGAATATAACTATACATAATACCTACCTCTTTATACTTACGTTATTATAACATAAATATATAAAAAAATGAGAAGCAATTTCTCATTTTTTACATAAATAAACATAAAATAATTGGTATAAACATTGTAGGAATATAATTCATTAACTTTAAATTTGTAATTTTTAACAAATTAAGTCCTGTTGCTATAATAACGAGTGATCCAACACATGTCATTTCATTAACAACTGAAGTTGATAATAATGGTGCTGCCCACATAGCAAGCATTGTTAAACTTCCTTGATAGATAAATACGAAAACACTTGACAACATCACTCCTAATCCAAGTGTTGATGCAAATATCATAGATGAACAAAAATCTAATGTTGATTTTGTAAATAACATTGTATTATCATTATTCAACCCAGCATTCAAACATCCAACAATTGTCATAGAACCAACACAAAATAATAAACTAGATGTAACCAATCCTTCAGTCAAAGAATGTTTTTGTCCTTCTTTTCTTTTGATAAATTTTCTTTCAATCCTATCAAGAAAAGAAGTGACATGTTGATCAATATCCAACCCTTCTCCAATCATAACTCCAATAACCATGGATAAAATCATAATTAAAGTGTTTTCTCCTTTAAGAGCTCCTTGAACTCCAATAAACAAAGTACATAACCCAAGAGCCTTCATCATTTGATCAGTCATCTTTTGTGGAATACCTTTATTCAAAAACATTCCAATAGAACTTCCAACAAATACTGATATTGTATTAACGATTGTCCCTAACATATAATCACCTATTCATAAAACTCAAACTCAAAGTCTAAAATTCTAACAGTATCGCCTGATTGAACACCAGCCACACGTAACGCATCATCTAATCCAATATTACGCATTTTTTGTGCAAAACGCTTCACACCATCATCACTTCCAAGAGATGACATTTGAACAATACGTTCAACTTTTTCTCCAGTAATATTCCAATTCCCATTACCTTCATTGTGAATTTCAAAACCAACTTCATCTTCACTTTCGAAAGTATATAAGACACTTTGTTCTATTTCTTCCTCTTCATCAATAAATGAAGGTGTTTTATCCAATAAGTCAGCAATAGCATATAAAGGTAAATCTACACCTTCTTGAATCAATGCAATGACAGGAAATACAGGAATATCATCACCTAATTGTTCTTTGAATTTCTGTAAATTTTGCTCAGCATTTTCTTCATCCATCTTATTAGCAATAATAATTTGAGGTCTTTCTAATAAACGATATTTATATTCTTCTAACTCTTTATTAATTGCTAAATAATCTTCATAAGGATCTCTACCCTCAGTTCCGCCCATATCAATAATATGAACAATAACTCTACATCTTTCAATATGTCTTAAAAATTGATGACCTAAGCCTTTCCCTTGACTAGCTCCTTCAATAAGTCCTGGTAAATCAGCCATAACAAAGGAACGTCCATCTTTTGCTTGAACAACTCCAAGATTTGGAACAATTGTCGTAAAATGGTAATCAGCAATTTCAGGTCTTGCACGAGAAACAACTGATAAAAATGTTGATTTACCTACTGATGGGAATCCCACAAGACCAACATCAGCTAATAACTTTAACTCGATTGTCAAATTAAATTTTTGTCCAGGTTCTCCACGTTCACAAATTGTAGGTGCTGGATTTCGACTCGTTGCAAAGCGTGTATTTCCACGTCCACCACGTCCACCTTTAGCAATAACAGCACGTTGCTTATCTTGTGTTAAATCAGCTAAAATCTTACCTGTATCTTCATCATAAATAACAGTTCCTACTGGTACTCTTAAAATCATATCACTTGCATCAGCACCATGCATCTTTTTCGCCATACCTTGTCCACCAGCTTTTGCCTTATACTCACGATGATAACGGAAATCTAATAACGTAGAAAGAGATGTCGTTGCTTCAAAAATAATACTCCCACCTTTTCCTCCATCACCACCTGAAGGTCCACCTTTAGGAACATATGCTTCACGTCTAAAGGCAACAACACCATCGCCACCTTTTCCTGATTCAACATAAATTTTAACTTTATCTATAAATTTCATTCTTTTCACCTTCCTTTACAAAAAAGAACTCCTTTAGGAGTTCCTCATTAAGCAGCTGGATAAACAGAAACTTTTTTTCTATCTCTACCAAATCTTTCGAATTTAACAACACCATCTACTTTTGCAAATAATGTGTCATCTCCACCTTTTCCAACATTTGTACCTGGATGGATTTTAGTTCCTCTTTGTCTATAAATAATAGAACCAGCAGTACAATATTGACCATCAGATAATTTTGCACCTAATCTTTTTGATTCAGAGTCACGACCGTTCTTAGTAGAACCAACTCCTTTTTTAGAAGCAAATAATTGTAAATTTAATTTTAACATTGGTTATACCTCCCTTTGTATTATTTCCAAATAATCTGGATTTGAATCCTCGATAGTTTCTAGAATAGTTACAAGTGTCTCTAGTACCACTTGAATATCACTGTCACTATCACCTACTATAATATCAGCAAACCCTTCATCTAACTCATATCCTCCTTGTCCTTGAGAAAAGAATTCTCTTTTTATCATTTCATTAAGAACTCCTGTCACTGCAACGCTCACACCTGCGCAAATCAAATCTTCACCAGGCTCAGCACTTTGGGCATGACCTTCAATAGTTATACGAACAATTTGTTGTTTATTTGTTTTAACAAAAACTTTTATCATTATTCTGCAACTTCAACAGTTTCTTCTGTTGTCTTAGCAGCAGCTTTTCTAGCAGTTTTTTTGATGTCTTTAATCACTAATTTTGTATAAGGTTGTCTATGACCTTGTTTTTTGTGGTAATGTTTTTTAGAATTGTATTTATAAACAATAACTTTTTTTTCTTTACCTTGTTTTTCAACTTCAGCGCTAACAGTTGCACCTTTAACATAAGGATTACCAATTTTATTAGTTTTATCTCCAATAAATAAAACTTTATCAAAAATATAAGTTTCTCCTTCATTTACATCTAATTTTTCTACAAAAATAGTGTCACCAACTTCAACTTTTAATTGTTTTCCACCAGTTTCAATAATTGCGTACATTAAGTGTACCTCCTTCTTTTTTAATCTCAGACTCGCCAACCAAGGCAGCCAAGCTTTAATACCTCTTATGTGCGGTTGTAGCTAGAGGTCTACAACATATGCATTTTAGCATTTTATATTGACTTCGTCAATGCTTTTTTACAAACATTTTTTATCTAAACTATCATTTTTTTCTTGGGTGAGATTTGTCATAAACTTTCTTTAAGTATTCATTTGTAACATGAGTATAAACTTGTGTTGTTGATAAATTTTCATGACCTAATAATTCTTGAACTGTTCTTAAATCAACACCGCTTTCTAATAAATGCGTTGCAAATGAATGTCTAAATGTATGAGGATGAATTTTTTTTGTTGAATCATAACAAAAAGCAATGCGGTCAACTATATTTTGAACTCCTCGATTCGTTAAAGGTTTCCCATTTTTATTCACAAAAACAAAATCATGATCTTGTTTTGTTGTATCCATCAGTAAATGCCTATCTTCATTGATATATTCTTTCAAACACTCACTTGCCCAATCGTGAAAAGGAACATATCTTGCTTTATTTCCCTTCCCTTGTATCAATAAGACTTGTCTTGAAAAATCAATAGAAGACAATGTTAAATTCACAACTTCTGAACAACGAAGTCCTGAAGCATACATCAACTCTAACATTGCTTTATTTCTTCTACCAAGTGAACTTTGTGTTTCTATGCTATCTAATAAATCATTCATTTCATCAATATATAAGAAATCAGGATTTCTTTTTGCTTCTTTTAAGGATTCAATCAAAAGAAATGGATTATCTTTGACATACTCTTCTCGTTGTAAATAACGATAAAAAGAACGTAAACTTGTTAATTTATGATTTATAGAAGAATGTGTTAACTTTTGTCCATGCAATTCACTCAAATATCCTCTTAAAAAAGCATATTCAACATCTTCAAAACAATTTATATTTTCTTTCATCAAATAATCAATAAACTGTTCTATCTCTCTTTGATAAGATTCTATTGTTAATATTGAATAATTCTTATGATACTTTAAATAATCACAATACTCACTCAACAATTCTCTCATTCTTTTCATCTTGAATAAATGCCTCCATTGCCCTAATAGCACGTGCAGCATAAGCTGCTTTTTTCTCTTTTTTCTTCACCTTAAACTCTAAATCAGGTAGTATTCCAAAATTAGCCTTCATTGGTTGAAAATCTGTTGTACTTCCATGAGTAATATAGTAAGCCAATGACCCCATCACTGTTTCTCTTGGAAAAATCAATGGTTTTAATCCTTTCAAATATCTTACCATATTCATACCTGCAACCATTCCACTTTGTGAAGATTCTACATATCCCTCAACTCCTGTCATTTGTCCTGCAAAAAATAAATCATCTCTATTGATAAATTGATATGTTGGTTTCAAATACTTAGGCGAACAAATAAAACTATTACGATGCATAACACCATAACGTACAATCTTTGCATTTTCCAACCCTGGTATCATATGTATAATTCTCTCTTGTTCTCCCCATTTTAAATGTGTTTGAAAACCGACAATATTATATAAAGAACCTACTGCATTATCTTGTCTTAATTGCACAACTGCATAAGGTCTTTTTCCATCTTCTTTTTCAAGTCCAACTGGCTTCATTGGACCAAATAACAAAGTTTGTTCTCCGCGTCTCGCAATTTCTTCAAAAGGCATACACCCTTCAAAAAACTTTTCTTCATAATCATGAGGTTTCACAACTTCAGCATGAATTAATTCATGATAGAATGCATCAAACTCATCTTTTGTCATAGGACAATTGATATACTCAGCATCTCCCTTATCATAACGAGATTTAAAATATGCCTTAGAAAAATCAATGCTCTCTTTTTCAATAATAGGTGCAGCTGCATCATAAAAATAAAAATACTCTTCTTGTAGTAAATTTTGAATATCTTTTGATAAAGGTTCACTTGTTAATGGCCCAGATGCAATAATCGTTGGTCCCTCAGGAATCACTTTGACTTCTTCATGAATCACTTCCACCAAAGGATGTGATGATATATATTCTGTAACAGCTTTAGAAAAACCAATACGGTCAACAGCTAATGAACCTCCAGCAGGAACAGCATGCTGTCTTGCAAATTTCATAATTAAACTATTATTCATTTGCATTTCTTCTTTCAACACACCAACAGCATTATTAAGTCCATCAGCTCTTAACGAATTTGAGCACACCAATTCAGCAAAATATTCAGTTTTATGCGCACCTGTACTTTGATGAGGTCTCATTTCGTATAAACGCACAGGTATCCCATTTTCAACTAACTGATGAACTGCTTCAACACCAGCTAATCCTGCCCCAATCACATTAACTTTTTCCATATATATACTCCTTTTATAAAAAGCCCGCTATGGGGCTTATTTCTTCTTTAAAATTGTTTTACACTTAGGATAAGCAGAGCAAGCCTTAAACTCACCATATCGACCTTTTTTAATCACAATTGGACTGCCACACTTTGGACATACCTCATCTGTTTCTTTAGGTTCATTTTGCTTATCACCTTTAATATACTTACATGTCGGATAAGAAGAACATGCTTCAAATTCACCATAACGTCCCTTTTTATAAACCATAGGACTACCACATTTTGGACAATTCTCTCCAGTATACTTTACTTCATCAGATTCTTTTTGAATATACTTACAAGTTGGATAATTTGAACATGCAACAAATGTACCATAACGTCCTTTTCTGACCACAAGATCTCCACCACACTCAGGACAAGTTTCTCCTGTTTTCTCAGGTTGTATTTGTTCCATATTATCATATGCATTTTCTAATAATGGTTCAAATTTATTCTCAAAATCACTTAATGCATGAACATAATCATCTTCTCCATCAGCAATTTCATCTAATTCTTTTTCCATTTGTGCTGTATATTCAACATTAATAATACTATCAAAATATTGAATCAAACGACCATTCGTTAAAATACCCGAATCAGTAGGTTTAAACATTTTATCAATAACTTCAACATATTCTCTTGTTACAATTGTATCAATAATACTTGCATACGTACTTGGACGACCAATTCCTAATTCTTCAAGTTCTTTAATTAACTTTGCTTCTGTATATCTTGCAGGTGGCTTTGTAAAGTGTTGTGTCTTTTCAATATCCTGACTCATTAATTTTTCATCAACAATTAATTCAGGTAAAATTTCATCTTTTTGTTTTTCATAAGCTCCATAAACTCTTAAATACCCATCAAAACAAATAACTGAACCACTTGCCTTAAATAAATAATCGTTATTATTCAAAACAACACTTGTTGCATTTAATTTTGCTGATGCCATCAAAGATGCCAAAGCACGTGCATAAATCAATGAATACAACTTCAAC
The DNA here is from genome assembly GCA_910586805.1 of uncultured Erysipelotrichales bacterium. Lineage (GTDB taxonomy): Bacteria > Bacillota_I > Bacilli_A > Erysipelotrichales > Coprobacillaceae > MGBC140090. The sequence continues at coordinate 32,243 of CAJUJC010000007.1, forward strand.
TCATCAGGCTTTAAATATTGTTTCAAACTTTCAGGTGTTCTTAAAATACTTGTAGGTCGAATTCCTTCATGAGCATCTTGTACATTTTCTTTCTTCTTAGAAACCTTAACATGACCAACATAATCCTTACCATATTTATCAGTAATATAAGATTTTGCTTCACTTATAAACGAATCCGATAAACGTATAGAATCCGTTCTCATATAAGTAATTAAACCAACAGTTTCCTCACCAATATCAATACCTTCGTATAGCTTTTGAGCAATACTCATTGTACGTTTAGCCTTAAAATTCAACTTAGAAGAAGCTTCTTGTTGTAAAGTTGATGTAATAAATGGAGGTTTTGAATGTCTCTTCTTTTCAGTCTTTTTAATATCTTCAACAATAAATTCTTTATTCAAAGATTCAAAAACTTCTATGGCTTGTTCTCCATTTTTTAATTCAATCTTCTTATTCTTATATTTTTCTAATTCAGCTACAAAATCAATATCATCTTTTTCAAACTTTGCTTTAATTCTCCAATACTCTTCAGGAATAAAAGCATTGATTTCTTCTTCTTTTTCACAAATCAAACGTAATGCAACTGATTGAACACGACCAGCTGACTTAGACTTAATTTTCTTTTGTAATAACTTTGATAATTTAAAACCAATAATTCTATCTAATACACGTCTTGTTTCTTGAGACTTTACAAGATTTTGATCAATTTTACGAGGATTGTTTAAAGCCTCAATAACAGCATCTTTTGTAACCTCATGAAAAACAACACGGTTTTCAAGATTTTTATCAATACCTAAAACATCAGCCAAATGCCAAGAAATAGCTTCCCCTTCTCTATCAGGGTCGGTTGCAAGATAAACACAATCAGCTTCTTTGACATACTTTTTAAGCTCTTTAACAACATCTTTTTTATCTTTGTTGATAATATAATTAGGTTTGAAATCATTTTCTACATCTACGCCTAAGCCACCTTTTCCAGTTGTAGCTAAATCACGAATGTGTCCTTTTGACGATGTCACCACATAATCAGATCCTAAATACTTTTCTATTGTTTTTGATTTTGATGGTGATTCGACAATCACTAAATTCTTACCCATAGTTTCCCTCCTACGTTCACTCTATTATTATTTCTTTTTTCCATTTTGTCAACCCATAACTTCATCTTCTACAATATCATTGACATTTAAAACCATTTTTGCACCTTGTTGAATTAATACATTGCACCCATCATAATCAAAAACTCTGCTGGGTACTGCATAAACTTCTTTTCCTTGTTCCAAAGCATATCCAGCTGTAATCATTGTACCACTTTTTTGCCTTGCTTCTATAACCAATACACTCTTTGAAAGTCCTGCCACAATGCGATTTCGAAATGGAAACATTTGCTGTTTAGGTGCAGTCATCAATGGATACTCACTAATAATAAGATGATTCTTTTTCATCTCTTCATAAAGATGTCTATGCCTTAATGGATAACAATATTCTATTCCTGATCCCAAAACTGCAATTGTATGCCCTTTGTTATCCATTGTGCTTTGATGTGATATTCCATCAATTCCTCTTGCCATACCACTCACAATTGTATAATTATGTTGAACTAACTCCGATACAAACATTTTTGTAGACTCTATACCATATTGACTGGGTTCTCTCATACCAACTATACCTATCGTTTTTGTATTCACGAGTGATAAATCCCCATAATAATAAAGGACGAATGGTGGACAATTGATATTTTTTAATCTTTCAGGATAATCATTACTAAATATTGTTGTATACTGACA